>JACQXL010000113.1 GCA_016208805.1 Planctomycetota bacterium
CTTCTGGTGGCTGATGAAGCCGACCCAGAGTTCCTTGACCGGCAGGTGTTTGGGGACATTGAGGACATAGCCGTAGGACTCGTTGGCCCGTTTGCCCGCGGGCCGGAAGAACTTCTGCTGGGTCACCTCCCGGATGGGCCAGTTTATCTCGGCCAGGGCCGACTGAACGGCCTGGAGCGAGACCTGTGGCTGTTTGCGCCGGTCGGTCACCGAACGGTTAGATGATGTAGTCGTGAGCATAAATGCAATTATTTCTCCTTAAAGGCACAAAGTTAATCTGACGCTTCGCTGTCCATCTGTGCCTGCCCCGTTGCATAACGGGGTTCATCTGTGGTTCCGAACTCCCCATAAACAGGGACTTGTACGAGACTTCTACGAGACGTCTCTTATGGAGTCGTCACGACATCCCGCTCTTATGCGGGACCAGTCTCTTAAGAGTCCCCGTTATCCGTGGGTTCCTGTTCGGGCCCAGGTGCGCTGTGCGTCCCGATGTTCATCGGGAGGCTCGTCCTGCCGGAACTCGCTCTCGGCTTTTATTGTTCCGCTCCCGGAACAGAATGGGTCGGCTCCACGGCCGCATATTTGCGGACGCGGCAATTATCCGACTACGACTTTAACCGCGGGCTTCTTTTCCCGCGCTCCCAGTGGCAAGAAATTCAGTTTCTCAAACCCGATGACCCGGCCCTGTTTATCTTTTTTCAGAATTACTTCCTCGGCCGTTTCCGCACAAATATGTTCCTTTTTAGGGTTGTCAAACCAAACATCCAACGTATTTCCTTCCGCATCATAAACCACACATACTTCCCTTACTTTTTCCATATTACACTCCCTATTTTTATTTTATCTGTGATATAGACGGTTATAATATATCCTTCATTATCGCCGATGGTCTGTCTTGTTACCACGCAAAGATAATATTCCCTTAATTTACGATAGTGTAAATATACACTATCATCTTTTTGGCTTACCCTGATTTCTATAGGATTCTGTAATGTATTCTTAACCTCTGTTTCTAACCCTGCTACCGACGGATGCTTGGCCAGAATCTTATGCCAGTAGGTTTTTGTAGTTCTTATAATTATACCCTGTTTAGAGGCTATCTCAAAATACTTATCCAGCATCGACATTTGGATATCATATCAGGACAAAGAGAGATGTCAACCAATTTCAACCACAGATGGACACAGATAAACACCGATAATTAACATAGATATAAAAATCAGCGTCCATCTGCGTCCTATTTTACTGCTCCGGCCCGGGCACACTGTGCGTCCCGATTAATACGAATAGTTTCAGTGTTGCATTGTTTTATTGTTTCATTGTTAACATTGTAACTCTGCAACATTGTAACTGGCTATCATTGCTCCGGACCCGGCACGCTATGGGTCGGCTCCACGGCCGCATAACGGGACGCCACCTCCGCCGCGGTCAGCGCCCGGTTGTAGATGCGAACTTCGTCAATAACACCATTAAAATATGTATTGCTTGCCCGTCTCTTCAGCCTGAGGCTGACCCGGCGGGGGAGGGTGGAGCGTGTCCCCCGATTACCATGGGAATTATAGAGCCACCAAAAGGGGTTCTTGCTTTTTAAGAGAACTTACTTTCAGGATAGAAAAACCAATAACTTCATTTTTATCCGTAACCTTTTCCATTACCGCATCATTTTCCGTTTCCCGAAAATAACCGGCTTGGCGATCAAACAGAACCTCCAGATAGTCACCTTCAGGATCATACCAGACTTTCACTTCTTTTGCCATAAAGTAACTCTCCTTGCTTTATTGTTTTAGTAAAATAAGAGGTTATCACAAATTGATTATCAGTTAATATCTTAGCCACCGCACATAAATATTTTTCGGCAACGGGTGTAGTGGGATAATATTTATAAAACAGTTCTACCTCGTGGTCTGTGGGCGAACGGATAATACAGTCAGGCGTTAATAAAGTTGCCTCGACCTTTTCCGTCTGCCCAACCATCTCCGGATGGTCGGTTTCAAGATGAATCAGATGTTTATCCGGCAACTTAATTTGCCGGGTAAAAACATCCCGGAATAACTTCATTACATTTATTTACTGAACTCTTGCGAAATGGGGAAAAGACCACCCAAAAGGTGTCATTGCGAGGGAGTGAAACGACCGAAGCAATCTCAAATTTATGGGATTGCTTCGCTCCCTTCGGTCGCTCGCAATGACAGAGGGGGCGTTTCGCAACTCCCTTCGGTCGCTCGCAATGACAGAGGGGGCGTTTCGCAAGAGTTCAGTATTTAGCATATATCCCTGACCAGTCAAACAAAAACCTATTCGGCCGGGGAACTTCAGATGACGGGACTGTCCCACCGGCGATCTATAAGGAAAAAGGGAATAATGGAAAAACCGTCCCGTTGGATTCCCCTTTTCCCATTTCTCCTTTGTGTTCGGAATTAGGGACTGTCCCTCCTGCGAACAGGGGCTAGGACGAGACTTTTATGAGACAGTCTTTTCAGAGTCGCTTAAGAGTCCCTGTTATTCGTGGGTTACTGTTCGGGCCCAGGTGCGCTGTGCGTCCCGATGCTCATCGGGAGGCTCGTCCTGCCGGAACTCGCTCTCGGCTTTTATTGTTCCGCTCCCGGAACAGAGTGCGTCGGCTCCACGGCCGCATAACGGGACGCAACCTCCGCGGCCGTCAGCGCACGGTTGTAAATCCGCACATTGTCTATGAGACCATTCATTACTTGAGTTGGAGCCAAGTCGGTATATCTACCAATTTCAAGAGTGTGTGCAAAATCTCCAGCTAACGGCGAGCCAGAAGCACTCCCAACCTGAACACCATCAAGATAAAGATACCAGTTAGTTCCGTTTTTAGTCGCCACAACATAATGCCAATTAAGGTCCGTAATGGCACTACCATTTACATCTATTCTTTTGGCCGCAGTATTATCGCCATTTTTATACACAAACGACACTATATTACCGTCTGCAGGTCTTTCTTTTCTTAAGAACCAATAATAATCGTTTGAAATTGCTTGACTTATGTAGTTTTGTTGGATGTCAGGCAGGTTATTATGTTTTACCCATAATTCTATTGTGAAGTCCCCAGTGGCTATATTCCATAGAGCGCTATCAGGCACGATTACAGAATCATCCGTTCCATCAAACGAGCAGGCATTTCCGTATCTGCCGGTCGTCCAAATTGGTCCATTCGTTAGTGTGCCGTTGTTGTTATTGCCGGAGCGGTCGTAAGTAGTCGTGCCGGTGCCTTCACCCAGTGGCCAGTAGCCCACGATACCAGACCCGAAGACATTGCTGAGCGAACTGGATGCCGTGGCCGAGATGTTGCCGTAGTAAATGCGAATTGTGGATTGCGGATTGGGGATTGACGGGACCTTGACCCAGTATCTGGAGTCCGTCTCCTGCCAGTAGTTCAGTTCCTGCGTCCCGTCAGAGTTGGTGAAGCGGACATCGGCACCGTCTCCTGCCAGTAGTTCAGTTCCTGCGTCCCGTCAGAGTTGGTGAAGCGGACATCGGCATAGTCGCCCTTGACCTTAGGGGCGTTGCCGTTGTAGCGGGTCAATATCTCCGAGGCCGACAAGGCCCGGTTGTAGATGCGCACCTCGTCTATGAGACCGACAAAGTAGTCATATGCACCATCCGAACGACGCCCAATTCCAACAAAGGCATTATTGGTTGGTATCGCAATATTTGTGGGATTATTAGCCCGCTCCACCCCATTAATGTATACTTTCATATTGGCGCCATCATAGGTGGCCGCTATATGCTGCCAGACATTTGCGGAGACAGCCCCGCCGAGTCCTGCGCTCTGTATACTGGCGCCGTAGATATAGAAGGTAATCCCGTCGTTTATCTGCATCAAATCATAAGGGCATCCGTTAACTGCCCAGTCGCTTCGTTTTCCAACTATCATTTTATTACCTGATAGATTAGCCGGGTTAATCCATGCCTCTATGCTGATTTGACCGGTAATATCCAGGGTAGCTGAATCAGGAATATTTACAGAATCATCCGTGCCGTCAAAGGATAGTCCGTTGCCGAACCGGCCGTCAACCCATGTCGGACCGGTGGCGGTCGGGCTGATCGTCCCGTTATTCCGGTAATCTGTGGAATCTGTGGCAGTCGTCCCCGCGCCCTCCGAGAAGTGCCACGAGCCGACCAGTCCGGTGTTATCAATGAAGTTTTTGTCTACAAAGGGATTGACCGGAACCTGGTAATCGGTCAACGTCGGTAGGGCGCTGGCCGTGGAGGTGGCATAACCAATC
>JACQXL010000114.1 GCA_016208805.1 Planctomycetota bacterium
GACCAATGGGAACCAACACAAATTTATGAATGTTTAGCGCTGGCTTCTTAAATCTATTTTCGCAAGAGTTCAGTAATTCGTGAAATCCTTGACCGCCGTGTCTAATCGGTAAAGCGGCGCCGGGTCAACGGTACTTGGGCTGTTAGAGTCCGGCCCTTCTGACCAGAAGGGCTGGACGAGTTATCATCCCAGTATAGTCGGCAGTAATTCGCTCTGCTCAAACTGCCGCACTATCGGCTTGGTGCAGTATGTCCTAAAGGAGAATAGGCCATACTACCTTTAGGGTAGAACTGTGCCTTGTAGCCGTAAAGACCTTATCACAAAAACACGAAAGTCCGAAGACACGCCCCGAATTCCTTCGGGGTCGCGATTCCCTTATTTCGTGCTTTCGTGGTACAGGTTGGAGAAGACCAGCAACCATAAAATTACGTAATTCCGCCCCCTTTTCAGGCCGGAAATGTCCATTTTTCGCCCGGCCTGCTTTCCCAACCAATTATAAATCAACCCCTTATGAATAGGGGGGGTGGTACCCCCCCTGGGTGGAGATGACCCCCACCCTGACTGAAGATTACCCCTATCAATGGTAGAGACGACCCCCATTAAGGGTAAAGATTACCCCTGTTAACGGTAGAGACGACCCCCATCAGGCGTGAAGATTACCCCTATCAAGGGTAAAGATTACCCCCGTTACGGGTGAAGATGACGCCACCCCCTTTAGAAAAATGGCCGGTTTATGCCATATCCGTTGGGGCGTGTCAAGAGGAACCACTGATTACATAGTACGGCAGTTTGAGTAGAACGAATTACTGCCGACTATACTGGGCTGATAACTCCCCCGCTCTTTGGGCGCAAAGAGCGGGGTCTAACAGCCCAAGTACGGATTGACAGCGAAGCGTCAGATTCGCTTTGCTTACTGCAAGCAGATTATCTTTGTGCCTTTGTGGTAAGAACGACCTGAGTCACCCTACTATATTCACCAGCCGGCCGGGGATAAGGATGACTTTTTTGGGCGGGGCGCCTTTGAGTATCTGCTGAACCTTTTCGTCCGCCAGGGCCTGCTTCTTGATTTCGTCCTCGGCGGTGCCGGACGGCACGGTGATGTGACTGCGCACCTTGCCGTTGACCTGAATCACCAGTTCTATCTTTTCTTGCTCCAGCGCGGACGGGTCGTGTTTCAGCCAGGCCTGGTTGAAGATGCTATTTTGCTCACTGAGTTTTTCCCATAATTCCTCGGCCAGATGCGGCGCCAGCGGCGCAATCAACTGCACCGCCACCCGCGTCGCTTTGCGGATAATGCCCTTGACGCCCTCCATATCAGCCGCACGGGTCGGATGCCTCAACAGGTTCTTGACGTCATAAATATTATTGACCAGTTCCATAATCTTGCTCAGCGCCGTATTGAAATGGAACTGTTCTATATCCTCGGTCACCTCTTTGATGGTCAGGTGCATCTTACGGTAGAGTTTGGACATCTCGGCGGCCGCGGCTAATTTCCGGGTATCGCCCACGGCCTCTGCAGTGGCCGGAGGGAGCGATTCCACTAACTGGTAGAGCCGGTTGATGAACCTCCGGGCGCCGACCACGACCTGGTCGCTCCATACCATTTCGGTTTCTGACGGCCCGGCGAAAAAGATAGCCAACCGCGAGGCATCCATCCCCTGCGTATTCATCAGGTCTATGGGCGAGACCGCATTGCCTTTGGATTTGGACATCACCTCGCCCTTTTCATCCATCACCATCCCCTGGTTGAACAGCCGCACGGCCGGCTCATCCACATTAACCCAGCCGGCATCGTAAAGAACCTTGGTGATGAACCTGAAATAAATCAGGTGGCCGCAGGCGTGTTCCGAACCGCCGATATAAGTGTCTATGGGCAGCCATTTGGCGGCCTCGGCCTTGCTGAACGGTTCTTTAGTGTTTTTGGGGTCGGTATAGCGCAGGTGATACCAGGACGAGCAGACAAAGGTGTCCATCGTATCCGGGTCGCGCTGGGCCGGGCCGCCGCACTTGGGGCATTTAGCGTCCATAAACTTTTTGACATCGGCCAGCGGCGAACGGCCTTTGGGGATGAAATCCTTTACATCCTCTGGTAACAGGACCGGCAAATCAGATTCCGGCACGGGCTGGACATTGCATTTCGGGCAGTGAACCATCGGAATCGGCGCGCCCCAGTAGCGCTGGCGCGAGAGCAACCAGTCCTTGAGCCGGTAATGGACATTCGGCTCGCCTAATCCCTTTTTACGGACGTATTCGGTTACCTTGCCGATTCCTTCAGCAGAAGGCAGTCCGTTAAACGGACCGCTGTTAGTCATTACGCCTTCGTCCGCGTATGCCTCGGTCATTGTCTCCGGCGACAGAGTTTTAGCGGGCGGATTGATAACGACTTTAATCGGGATATTATATTTCCGGGCGAACAGGAAGTCGCGCTGGTCGTGCGCCGGCACACCCATCACGATGCCGGTGCCGTAATGGACCAGGACATAATCGGTTACCCATAACTGGACCTGCTCGCCCGAGAGCGGGTTAACGGCGTAACTGCCGGTAAACACGCCGTCCTTTTCGTCGGCAGACGCCCGGTCTATCTCGGACTTAGCCAGCGCCTGCTTGACATAGGCGGCGACTTTATCCTTCTGCTCCGGCGTGACCAGTTTTTCCACCAGCGGATGCTCCGGCGCAATGGCCATAAACGTCACGCCGTAAATAGTGTCCGGCCTGGTCGTGAAGACGCCAATTCGCAATTCGCAATTCGCAATTGGAAATTGGATTTCCGTTCCTTCGCTTCTGCCTATCCAATTCCTCTGCATTGTCTTGATATTTTCCGGCCAGTGTGTGAGTTTGTCAATATCCTTGAGGAGCCGTTCGGCGTAATCGGTAATCTTAAAGAACCACTGTTTGAGGTTGCGCTTGCCGACATCAGAGTGACAGCGCCAGCATTGGCCTTGGGCATCAACCTGCTCGTTGGCCAGCACCGTCTTGCAACCGGGGCACCAGTTAACAAACGAATCGGCCTGATAGGCCAAGCCCCGTTTATAGAGCAACAAGAATATCCACTGGGTCCATTTGTAGTAATCCGGCTGGCAGGTGATGACTTCCCTGTCCCAGTCGTATGAGATGGAAAGGTCCTGGAGCGTAGTCCTGGATGTGGTGATGTTATTCAGGGTCCAGTTGCGGGGATGGAGTTTGTTTTTGATGGCGGCTTCCTCGGCCGGCAGTCCGAAGGCGTCCCAGCCGAAGGGGTGGAGCAAATCATAGCCGCACATCTTCTTGTAGCGGTAATAGGCATCGCCCATCGCATAATTACGGAAATGGCCGATATGGATATCGCCGGACGGGTAGGCGAACATCTCCAGCAGATAATACTTTTTCTTGCCCGCCTGACCGGCCGTCAGTTCGGGCAGGGGGCTGGCCGGCCCGCCTGAACGGATAGGTCGGGCCGGCGTCTTGAAGATGCCGGTCTTAGCCCAGTATTCGCGCCATTTGGATTCTATTGCCTTAAAATCGTATTCCATTTTACAACGGATTAAACGGATTTAGCAGATTGAAAAATAGAGGGAAAATCGGTTTAATCGGTACTTGGGCTGTTAGACTTTAGTCGTTACAGCCCAGTATAGTTGGCCCGTACGGGCCAGACTATTAAATCCTGTTGTTTAAGTTGGCTATAGAATAATTATTTTGGAAATTTTGTCAATTTATTGATATGATAATTAGAAATGGTTTAATATTTATATTTCGGTATAAACGCAAGCACAGATTATGCCAAACGACAACAATAACGGCGCCGGTATAAAGGAAGACCTCTCATTCGGCTCGCTGGCGGTTAAACTCGGATTTATCACGCGCGAGCGGATAAGAGAGTGCCTGCTCATCCAGGAAAAGATTCATTCCTTCGGGGTGCGCTCGCCCAAAATCGGCGAGATAATGATTGACAAGGGTTATCTGACCGAGGAACAGGTGAGCAAGATATTCCGCACCCAGGGGCTCAAGGGCGGACATAACCAGATTGCCGGCTATAAGATACTGTCTTTAATCGGCCAGGGCGCGATGGGTAACGTTTATAAAGCCACCCAGATTAGTATGGACCGGACCGTGGCCATAAAAATACTGGCGCCGCACTTGGCTCAGGACGATAAATTCGTGGAACGGTTCTTCAAGGAAGCCCGTTTTGTGGCCAAACTCAACCATCCCAATATCATCCAGGGGATTGATGTGGGCGAGTCAAACGGCGTCCATTATTTTACAATGGAGTATATTGACGGTCCGACCATTGAGTCGTTGGTTAAATTAAGAGGCGCGATGCAGGAAAGGAAAGCCATTAAGATAATAATGCAAGTGGCAACTGGTCATACCTGAAAGCGGTCCGGCTACCGGCAAGCGAATCAGGCTGGGCACGCCGGCATATATCTCGCCCGAACAGGGACGGGGCGACCCTGATGTGGATATCCGCAGTGACATCTACTCGCTGGGCGTAACATTCTATTATATGGTCGTGGGCGATGCGCCGTTCCACGGCGATTCAAATACCGAGGTGATTAACAAACACATTGCCGAAGAACCGGCCTCGCCCCGGTCACGTAATCCCGCAATTTCCAATTTCGCCAACACGATTATCCTGAAGATGATGTCCAAGAAGCGCGAGGCGCGGTATCAGACGCCGGCCGAATTGCTCCAGGATTTGGATGCGGTGCTGGCCGGACGGCCATTGGTGATTGCAACGATGCAACCGAGCAAACTCCGGTTTGCGCCGCGGCTTTCCCGGGCAACGGCGTTGGCACGCCTGAAGCATAAAGGTATCAACAGACTGCATCTGCGCCGGCCACTCAAATGATTCACTCGGTGATACTCTGACGGCAAATCGCTGCGATTTCAGGTAATAACTTCAGCCGTGATTCGGCCTCTGCTTCGGACAGCATTCCCAGGCCGCAGGCCGGCGTAATAATGGATTGGCCGATTAGACGCTTTTTATCCACGCCTTTATTTGTCAGTGTGGTTATGCCTTGTTTCAACCTTGATGCCATCTCGTCAGGTTTAATCGGCTTGTCTATATCGCCCCGCCGATAAGGGCGGGACTCCCCGCCTGCGCCAAGGCTTCGGCGGGCAGGCGTTGCGACTTCGCCTGCCGGCACGATGCCCCAGGCAATCGTTCCGCCCTGGCCTAAAAACCGCTGTAATTCGGTGGGATAGAGCGTAAGTTTATCCATAAAGTCGTAGGCGTCAAAATTCAGGATATCCAGCGGCGTGGCCAGGATAACCGACCAATCCGTGTTGCCGCAGCAATGGATGCCGGCTAAAGCGCCCTGGTTATGAATCTCGTTGATTATCTCGGTAATCTGGCTGACGACCGTTTCGCGTGCCAGCGGGATATAGGCCGAGCCGTAGCCCATCAGATATGGTTCGTCCAGAAATATGATTATTCTGGGCGTGCATCTTTTGAGTTGTCCAATCTGCCAGCGCGCCTTCATTATCAGGCATTTTACCAGCACATCGGCCAGTTGCGGATGATGCATCAGGGCCTTGCCGTTTTCATCGGTGACCAGTGCGCCGAAGGTGACCGGCCCGGTAACCTGTCCCTTGATAAACTGGATGTCGCGGGATGGTCTGAAGGTTGATAATATTTGATGCAAACCTGCCGCCGCGGATGGACTGATGACAAGACCGCAGTCAGTCCCGCACTTATCGGTGGAGATCCCGTTACTTATAGCGGGATGCGGGGCGAAACCGGCCACGTCGTTATTCAGATACTTCTCATAAAAGGCGGTAATCGGTTTATCCAAATCCTTTGAGGTGTCTATATAGACTTTCTTGTTCTGTTCATCAATGATGACGCCGGGCAGTCCTTCGCTGAACTGTGCGGCCATACCTTCGCGGAAGGAGCGCTGGGGCAGTTGCGGCCAGAAGGGAATGGCCGGCAGATATTTTAAGGCCAGCCCAACGGCCCGGGCCGCATCCTGATGCGGTAAACTGCCGATGGCGGTAGGCGTAAAGTTAAAATCCATTTGAATTATCAGCCCGATGTCGTCGCACCGGGACTGCGGATAATCCCGACACGAAGTGTCGGGATAAGAGCCAGCCCTTCATAAGTACAGGATTTCGCTGTGGCTCAATAAGTCGCGGAGTTTATCCCGCTGGATTCCTGCTTTCGCAGGAATGACAAGCGGGGCTCCAACTGGCTCTAATGGGCCCGGCCCGACTCGAACGGGCAACCAACGGATTATGAGTCCGCTGCTCTGCCATTGAGCTACGGGCCCGAATATCAATGTTTATATGCTATTTCGGTTTCGGTCAATTCGTGCGTTTAGCCATGTTGCATATATGTTGCAACTTCCAATAACTTCCAATTAATCCATAATACCTGTGACTATTATAAAAGTCAACGAATTTTCAGAGTTTCTGGCAGAATGTTCAGCACGTTTTTGCTCACAATGATATTTCTTAGATAAGTTTTACCTTGACAGAAATTGGCAATGTTTTATAATTAGAACAAAACAACAGAGGGGTAATATGAAACGCAGACCATTAGCCGAGTATCTGGAATTAGTAAAAGAGGCGTTACGTAAAAAGAACTATCGCTGCGCAAAACGGCAGGCCGAATCCGCCTTGGACAAACTGCAGATTCTTACTCATTCCCCGTTAGATGAATACACGTTGTACTTTCGGCTGGGTAATATCTATACAACGCTTGCTGAATATTCACGTGCCATAGATGCGTTTTACAAGGCCTCTCTAATTGCGCCACGGTGCAATCTTAGCACAGCGGATAATGTCTATCTTTCGCTAATGATGGCTCTCAACTTTACCAGCACCAAAAATATTAATCAGGCCTTGCTTCAATATCAGAAAGTCCATGCTTACTATCAAAAATATGGTGAAAGTACCCCGCCGCTAACGAGATACAACTATGTTACAATGTCAATCGGATTAGCGTATTGCCATCTTTACAAAAGGGAATTAATGAAAGTAATAGAGATTATTGAAAAACAACTCGTACACTATCACGATATTTTATCCAAAGATAATCTCTGTCGTTTAAATTATTACCACTTCAAAGGAGAATATCTGATAGAAAAAGGAGACTACATTGAGGCACGGAAGTCATTTGAGGAATGTATTAAAGTTAGCGAAAATATTAAGTTTCCGAGAGGAATACTTGAGGCCAAGGTGCACTTGGCAATCATTGACTTGTTGGAAAACAAGACAAATGATGCCATAAAGATTTTTAGAGCGCTTTTCCGTGATACGCGACGTCTCCGGCAACCCGAACTAAATGAACTTTTCTGCGAGGCCGCACTATTGTTAAGTAAATCGTATACGATAAAAAATCAAATACAAAAAGCCGAGTCTATAGAGGAACAGATTAAGCCAGCATTGAAAACGTTGGATATTATCTGGTTCTATGAAAAGAAACGCGAGTTTGAGTCTCTGGTCAAGCGATTAGAAACCATCCATAAAGCACCAGGGGTGGATATTAAGGCGATACCAAATACCATCACGCAAACAATTAATCATTATCGGACAACAGCCAAAGATGTTATTGTAGGCAAGTCCGATGTGATGCAGGAGGTTTACCATCTGATAGACAAAATTGCGCCGACAGACCTGCCAGTATTAATCCAGGGCGAGACGGGGACCGGCAAGGAACTAATCGCCAGAAGTATTTATCAAACCAGCCAGCGCCGCGATAACCCCTGGCTGGCCGTGAACTGTGGGGCCGTACCGGAAACGCTTTTGGAAAATGAACTTTTCGGCCATATCAGGGGTGGTTTTACCGGCGCGGTGGGCAAGAGAGGTTATATAGAAATTGCTAACGGTGGCACACTTTTCCTGGATGAGATTGCCAGTATGACTTTAGCGATGCAACAAAAATTGTTACGTGTGCTGGAAGAAAAAGAAGTCTGGCGCATCGGCGCCGAAAAACCAATCACCGTTAATACACGTTTCATATTTGCCAGTAATCAAAACATTGAAAATCTGGTCAAGAAAAAACTCTTCAGGGAAGACCTTTTTTATCGTATTAATACTATCATTGTTACGCTTCCGCCGTTACGAGAAAGAAAAGAAGATATTTGTCTTTTAACAGAATACTTTGTAAGAAAATATTTTGGCGATAAAGCGACACCTGCGATGTCTCAGGAAGTCTTGAATGCGCTCCAAAATTATGCCTGGCCCGGTAATGTCAGAGAGATGGAGAACGAGATAAAAAGAATCGCCGTCTTAAATAGGGGTATTAAACACATCTCGGAAGCAATGCTTTCCAAACAGATTCGTGACTCGCGTCTGACTTCTGTCCGGATGGCGCAGGATGCTGGTTCAACTTTCAAGAGGTTGAAAGATGAGTTTGAGCGAAATGTAATCGTGGAAACACTGCGAAAATATAATGGGAATATTACCCGGGCGGCACGTGAACTGGGTTGCGACCGCACGGGTTTATCCAAGAAGATTAAAACATTAAGGATAGAACTTCCCACCACTTTTAGTGAGAGATTCCTTTGATTTACTGAACTCTTGCGAAACGGGAATTAGACCGTCCAAAAAGTGTCATTCTGAGCCCGTAGGGCGAAGAATCTCGTCCCAAATCCGCATAAAACGGAGATTCTTCACTTCGTCCGCCTATGGCGGACTCCGTTCAGAATGACAAAAGGGGCATTTCGCAAGAGTTCAGGATTTACACCCATCAGGCGGGTTGTAGACAAAAATCACACCGTGCGACTTTTCCACAGGTTAATCTACTTCTTGAACCTATTTGATAATCAATTATTGCATCTCTTTCTAACCCTCTGGTTTTACACTGGTTATAGCAATAATATATTACACATTTGGAGCGTTAACCGCGATGTGTGGCACGGTATTTGCTACTATACCTTATACCTTACCACGAGGACACGAAAAGCACAAAGAGTATCGGAAAATTTAGTGTCTTTGTGCCTTTGTGGTAGATGTTAAAGGTAAAGGGAACAACTATGAATCACACAAAGATATATTCAGGTCCACCATTGGAGCAAGGTGATATTCTTGCCCTGCGCGGTCATCCGCTGGTAAAGATGCGGATTGCCCCGAAACGGTACGCACCGTGTGTGCCGCGACCACTGACCAAACGCGTTTCTATCTCATCTATTGTGGAAGAATGGGTATATGCTTCGGGGCCTGTAAACGAACGTGAGTATTATCTATTTTGTGATGGTCGTCTGATTGGTTGGACAGGAAATAGAAAATAGACCGCTGATTTCACAGATTGAGCGTAGCGAAACCCAGCACCTATTTTGGCGGGCGAGTCCCATTACAGAGAATTGTCCTTATGCCAAAATGGGTGCTGGGTCTAACTCCACTGTAACGTGGCGTGGCGCCGTTGGCGCCAGCGCCACTAACCAGTGAGTAAGAGGAGGTGAATTATGAAAATGCTGACGTTAACATTGGCTTTTAGTTTGATGACATTCTGTTTTATATTACCAGTTTTTGCGCCGACAGATAAAACCGCAACCGAAGAAAAGATAAAAGAGGCCGAGGCCGCCGGTGAAGAAGTTGTCAAGGGCAAAACGCCGGGTAAAACAAAACGCGTGGTTATTCAAGACGACGGTAAAGTGAAAGTAGTTAAAGAAGATGGAACAACCTGGGAAATGATTAGCAAGCCCAGCTGTATGGGGTGGGTCTGGAAGCGCGTGACACCGGGTCCGGCTGGTTCAATGACCTCACAGAGTTCACCAGCCGGCGCTGAAGTAGCAACATCTTTACCGTCCAGGCCACCGCTGGGGCCGGGGATACAACCGAAGTTCCAAAACTTGAGAGGTAAGGACGGCAGTCTCTTAATGGCCATAGAACCCTGGGAGGTCTGGTGGACCAGAAACCGTGAGAAATATTTAACCGGCATCAGAATGCCAGTCAAGTGGCAGGAAGAAAGCCAGACCAGCACAATAACGAAATTCCAGATATACGATGATCTGTTCAACCTGCTCGTTAAAGGATTGGAAGACAAGGTGGAAAATATTGCGGTGATGTCGGCTGTTGGTTTAGGCAAATCGGGCGATACCCGCGCCATTGACATCCTTAAAACAACATATCAAAAAGAGACCCGACCAATGGTCAAAGACAATATTCTGCTGGCGCTCGGATTATTGCGTGATGTGTCGTCTATTCCTTTAATCAAAGAGGCCATCTACGATAAAAAGTCCGATGAGGTCAGTCGCAGTTATGCGACACTTTCATTGGGCTACCTCAATGACCCGGCGGCGCTCCAGATACTCAAAGATATTGTCAGTTCTAAGGAGAAACTTGACCTTGAGGTTACAGCCGCGGCCTGTCTTTCTATCGGCCTGTCTGCCGTTGGCACAGGCAGGCAATCTGAAAACGCTTCTACTGATACCGTCAACGCCCTGGTCACTTTACTTAACCCAGAGAAGAAGAAGGACCGACGCATCAGATGTTGTGCCGCATTAGGGCTGGGACGCATCGGCTCTAAAGAATCTTTCAAGGGACTGGAGAAAGCGGTTAGCGATAAGGACGATGAAGTCCGGGCTTCTATTGCCGTTGCTTTAGGT
>JACQXL010000148.1 GCA_016208805.1 Planctomycetota bacterium
ATCCGGAGGTCATCTTCTGCGACGAGCCGACCGGCAACCTGGACAGCGCCACCAGCCAGGAGATACAGGACCTGATACTGGAATTGAACAGAACCGAACATAAGACGTTCGTGATTGTAACACACGAGGAAAAGATAGCACAGAAGGCGAATAGGGTCATCAGGTTGGTGGATGGCCGGATAGTGTAATATCAGTGATTAGTGGTTAGGGATTAGATATTAGTGCTAATTTCACTAACACCTATTCACTAATCCCTATTCACTATTTACTAAACTATGTACTATTTAAAGATAATCAGCGGGCCGCAGAGCGGCCAGGTGACCGAGGTCAATTTTGCCCGCCGGCCGGAGGTGGAAAACGAGATGTCGTTCATCATCGGCCGTGATGTGCCCGAAGGACTTTCGTTGCTTTCGGATACCAAGGTCTCCCGGCATCATACGGCTATCCTGCAAAGAGGCCTGTCTGCCGTGCCCACGGCACAGGCAGGCGCGGAGATATTTGTCAAGGACCTCAACAGCACCAACGGCACCTTTATTAATACTAAACGCATTACGGAGGAGAAACTGGCCGTCGGCGCCATCGTCAGAATCGGCAATACGGTGCTGGAGTTTGCGGATAAATCCGGCGCACCGGCCGGCGGCGACGAGGCGCTGGGCAGTTCCACCGTGGAAATCAAACTGGATGAAGAGGCCGAACGCCTGCACCAGAAAGAATTGCTCGGCAAAGAGGTTCATTCCAAAATACTGCCCACCTTGCATAAAATCACCCGCATCTGTACCGTGGAACGCGATGTGAATATAATGCTGGAGAAAATACTTAAACTGGCGGCCGAAACAGTGGATGCGGATGACGGTTATGTGGTTATGCTGGATAAGAACACGGAGCACATCGTTTCCCCAATTAGTTATCATAAAGGCAGTAAACCGGCCACCCAGCGCACCACGGGCCAGGATTCAACGGTTATCAAGGCGCAGGTGAGCCAGACGATTATCAAACGGGTGGCGCAGTTATCCCGCCCGCTTTTGACTACGGATGCGTTATTAGACCAACGGCTTTCGCCCAGCCACAGCATTGTTTCCCAGAATATCAAATCGGTCATCTGCGTCCCGTTAATCGCCACGGGCACACACTACTGGGTGCTGTATCTGGACAGCAATAAACTGGATTGGTCGTTCGGGCAGGAAGACCTGGAACTGGTCGGCGCCATCGCGATACACACGGGCATCGCCATCGTGGCTCATTCCGCCGCGGAGAAATCCGAACGGGTCCTGACCGATACGGTCCGGATGCTGGTTACTACGATAGAGATGAAAGACCCGAATATGCAGGGGCATTCGGAACGGGTGGCTAATTATGCGCTGGCGCTCGGCCGACAGTTGAAATTAACCGGTTCGGAAGTCCATAAACTCCAGTTAGCCGCCCTGCTGCACGATATCGGCAAAATCGGACTGACGACAAACGGCCTTCGGCAATCTGAAGCCAAAGAACACTTGGCGGCCGCAGAAAAGATACTGGCGCCGATGACATCGCTCAAAGAAATTATGCCGATTATCAAATACCACCACGAGCGGGCGGACGGCTCCGGCGTTTACCAGATGAAAGATACCGATATCCCGCTGCTGTCAAAAATCGTCAGCGTGGCCAATGTGCTGGATAACCTGATGGCCTACGGCGGCATCAAGGGCGAAGGGCTGGCCGCCAAGGAAGCCATCGACGAGATTGAACAGCAGAGCGGCAAGGAGTTTGACCGCGCCATCATCCAGACGCTGGTCGCCACTTATAACGAAGGCAACCTTTTTAAGGCGAGCAAGTTGTTCGGAGAGAATGCATAATACCAGACCATACCTGATTAATTTTGATACCTCGCAACTGCCCTGTTTCTATACCGATGTTCTGGTCATCGGCAGCGGCATTGCCGGTTTAAGAGCGGCCATAGAGGCCGGCAACTACGGCAGCGTCACGCTGGTAACCAAGGATTCGCTGACGGAAAATAATACCTACCACGCCCAGGGCGGGATTGCAGCGCATATTGACAAACCGTCGCTGGTGAATTCGCATATCAAAGATACGATTCAGGTCGGCTATGGATTAGCCGAACCCCGGGTCGCTAAGTTCATTATTGCTAAAGGCATCGGCCTGGTAAAAGAGTTGATTCGCTGGGGACTGGTATTTGACCGTAAGGGTAAAACCATAGATTTGGCACAGGAAGGCGGCCACAGCAAACCCCGGGTGCTCCATTCAGGCGGAGATGCCAGCGGCAAGAACCTGCTGGAGGTGTTAATAAGAAAAGCGCGCAGTCTGAATCATATCACCATCCTGGAACACCTCTTTGCCATAGATTTGCTGGTTGATAAAGGCGCCTGCGCCGGACTGATTGGCTACGACCGTAAGGATAATAACATTATCGTCATCTGGTCAAATAAAACTATTTTAGCCAGCGGCGGCGCCGGGCAGTTGTATCGTGAGACGACAAATCCGGCAGTGGCCACCGGCGACGGCATCGCGATGGCCTACCGGTCCGGCGCGGCGTTGCAGGATTTGGAGTTCGTCCAGTTCCATCCAACGGCGCTGTATGTGGCCGGCGCATCGCGGGCGCTGATATCGGAAACCGTGCGCGGCGAGGGCGCCATCCTGCGCGATAAATACGGACACCGCTTTATGCCCGATTACCACCCCCAGGCCGAACTGGCGCCACGCGATATCGTCTCCAGAAGTATCATCACCCAGATGAAATCAGTCAACGATACCAATGTCTATCTTGATGTCCGGCATCTGCCGGCGTCTAAAATCAAGATACGTTTCCCGGGCCTGGCCGAGCAGTGCCGACAATTTAATATAGACATCCGCAAAGACCTGATTCCGGTCAGACCGAGCGCTCATTATATGATTGGCGGGATAAAAACCGACATCAATGGCCAGACCAGTGTTCATAATCTCTTTGCGGCCGGCGAGGTGGCCGCGACCGGATTCCACGGCGCCAACCGGCTGGGCAGTAATTCCCTGTTGGAAGGGTTGGTGATGGGCTATGCGGCGGCCCGAACTGCCGGCCGGGAATTAGCCGCCGCACGCCGCCGCTCGCTCCAGCACCACCTGAAATATGCCGGACCACGGAAATATAGCCCAAGTATCAATATCGCGGATGTCACGAACTCATTGAAAAGCCTGATGTGGCATTATGCCGGCCTGGAACGCAACAATAGCGGCCTGAAACAGGCACTCAAGAAAATCAATTACTGGTCCAGTTATATAATGAAAGAAACCTTTGCTTCACCTGAAGGTTGGGAGTTGCAGAACATACTAATCATAGCCAATCTGGTGGCTGGCGCGGCCTTAAAGCGCACCGAATCACGCGGGGTTCATTACCGGAGTGATTTTCCCGGAACCCAAACCCAGTGGCAAAAACATATTATTATCAATACGCCAAGATAATCCGCATTCTTTAATCGTTATATATTATGGCTGAATTAAGCGACAAGACCGCAGACAGTCCCGACACGGAGTGTCGGGACGAAACACTGCTTCGGGAATATCAACAGGGCAAGGCCGAGGCGTTAAAAGAGTTATTCATAAAATACCAGAAGCCGCTGTTTAACTTCGTCTATCGGCTGAGCGATGATTATACGCTGGCGGAAGATATTCTGCAGGATTTATTCATCAGGATGGCGGAAAATATCGGCCGGTTTTCGCCCAAACGAAGCGGCTCGCTCCGGCAGTGGTTGTATCAGGTCGCCATAAATTTATACCGGGATAATTACAGGCATAATCAGAAAGTAAAGGAGGCCGAACCTAACCTGGCCGTGAAACAGATAAAGGCGGAACAACCTAACAAAACCGGAATAACCCGCTCGGAATTTGAGGAGTTATTGGCCCAACTGCCGCAGGAACAGAAAGAGGTTGTGCTTCTGAAAGTGTATTCAGGATTGACCTTTCGGGAGATATCAGAAACCATAAACTGCCCATTGAATACGGCGTTGAGCCGGATGCAGTATGCACTGAAGTCTCTGCGCAAAGTCTGTCTGGCAAAGGGAGTTAACAGATGAAAGATACCAACTGCGATAAGAATAAACTGATACTCTATCTCTATGACGAACTTGATGCGAACGGTAGACTTATCTTAGAAAAGCATCTCAGGAATTGCACAGAGTGTCAGGTTGATTTACAGGAATGTCGGGAAACCATTTCTAATCTTACAGAACTGCCCTCGCTCGAACCTACGGGCATTAATTATGAAATACCGGTCAGACCGATATGGCACCGCTGGGTAGCGGCAGCGTCTGTAATCGCATTGGCC
>JACQXL010000149.1 GCA_016208805.1 Planctomycetota bacterium
ATAAATACCCCTCTTTTGTCATTGCGAGGTCGCCAAAGGCGACCGTGGCAATCTCGGTTTTATGCGGAAAAGACGGGGATTGCTTCGTCGCTACGCTCCTCGCAATGACACTTTGGGACCGTTTCGCAAGAGTTCAGTAATATCCTGATTTCCATTTCCTAATCATCTAATTCCCTAATTTCCTTAGTGTCTTTGTGGTGAGAACGTTATGTCTTAAGTTTGCCGACCTTAATCAGGTTGGCGCCGTAGGTCAGCCCGGCCCCGAAGCCGACCAGTATCACCAAATCGTCTTCCCTGAGCCAGCCGTTGCCCAGCGCTTCTTCAAAGGCATAGGGATACGAGGCGGCCGAGGTGTTGCCGAACCGGTCTATGTTGCTGTACGCCTGGGCGCCCAGCATCTTCTCCGCGGCCTCGGTGATGCGTTTGTTGGCCTGGTGCGGGATAATCTTGACGTCTTTCAGTTTGTAGCCGGTGTCCTTGATGATTTCCTTACAGCAGTCCGCAATGGCCCGGGATGCGAACTTGAATACCTCGCGTCCGTTCATCCAGATATGCCGTTTGTCGGTCATCACCAGTTGGGCTTTGCCGCTACCGTCACCGCCCAGGTGGTGTTTGATGATGCCGGGTTTTTTGGCCTTTTCTATGACCCAGGCGCTGGCTAAATCGCCGAACAGGACGCAGGTGTTGCGGTCCGAATAATCGGTTATATCCGTAAGTTTATCCACGCCGATAACCAGCCCTCTGGCGTACCGGCCGGCCCGGATGCCGTCATCGGCCGCGGCCAGGGCATAGTTGAATGCGGTGCAGCCGGCCTGGATGTCGTAGCCCGGGATATCTTTATGGTTGCCCCTGGTCTTATTACCGCCCAGGATATCCTGTATTATCATAGCGCAGGACGGGAAATTGACCCGGTTGGTATTGGTCGCGCAAACGATGAAATCAATATCCTTGATAGCGATGCCGGCGTTATGCAGTGCGCGCCGGGCCGCCATCGCGCCCATTGAGGCGTTGGTCTCCTGCGCCGTTGCGATGTGGCGCTCCACGATGCCGGTCCGCTCCAGTATCCACTTGTTATCGGTCCATTTGTCATCGGGACCGTCCGGCCAGCGCTCCTTGAGAATGCGTTCCAGGTCGTAGTTGGTCAGAATCTGGCCGGGAATATACGAGCCGACGCCGATAACGGCAGAATAGATTGCAGTCATAAGGGAACAGAGTATACTTATTTCCGTTCCTAATGCAAGAAAATTATAACCACAGACCAACACCCATAAATTTCCTTTGCGTTCTTCTCGGCTTTGTGGTAAAATAAAATATATGGACAGGTTAAAGAGCAAAGTTTCCAGGTTTCCGCGGAGTCCGGGCATCTATATGATGAAGAGCGCCGGGCGAAAGCCGCTTTATATCGGCAAGGCCAAGAACCTCCGGGCCCGGGTGCGCAGTTATTTCTCCAGCCCGGACGCCAAGACCGGGCTTTTGATGAAACGGACAAAAGCAATAGAGTATCAGCCGACCAAATCCGAGATGGCGGCCCTGTTGCTGGAGGCGAAGATGGTGCGCGAGGCGCAACCGAAATACAATATCCAACTCAAGGACGACAAATCCTTCGCCTACATCGGTATCAGTAAGGAAGAGTTCCCGCGGGTGTTTGTCATCAGGGAGTCGGATATTCCCAACTCAAAACGTCATTCCTGCGTAAGCAGGAATCTACGGAGACAATCCGATATGGATTCCCGCTTTCGCGGGAATGACAGCGGCAGAAAAGACCTATTACATTATTATGGCCCGTTTCTCAATGCGGCGGATTTACGTCGGGCGCTCAAGGTCATCCAGAATATATTCAAGTTCCGCACCTGCAAATTCGCAATTCGCAATTCACAATCCGTAAATTATAAGGCCTGCCTGCTTTATCACATCGGCCGTTGCGCCGCGCCGTGCATTAATAAAATCAGCAAAATAGATTATGCCAAGAATATAGAGGCGTTGCACCGGTTCCTGGCCAAAGATAGTAACAAGGATTTTAACAGATTCATCACCCGGCGGATGAACTCGGCCAGCCGGCGCAAGGATTACGAGCGGGCCGCGTTCTACCGCGATGTCCTGTCGGCGATGGATAGACTATACCGGCGCCACCGCGACTCGTTTATCAGAGAGGCATCAATGAAACCGGACAACGGTCTGAAGGAATTGCAACGGGTGTTTAAGATGCCGCGTTTGCCCGAATGGATAATGGCCGTGGATATTTCAGATATCAAAGGCACGGCCGACGTCGGCGCAATCGTAACCTTTTATAACGGTCAGCCCGACAAGAACCTTTACCGTCGCTACAAGATTAAAGGAGTTGCCGAAGGTTATGCCGATGACTACGAACGGATGCGCGAGGTAATAACCAGATTCTTGTCTGCCAAAACGCTGAGACTGCCAGATATATTTGTTATTGACGGCGGGCGGGGGCATCTCAAGGCGGTGCGGAATGTTTTTACAGGCAAGGGCGTCAGGCCGCCGGTACTGGTGGGCATTGCGAAGGGCTACCCAGACAAGATTTACACGGTTTCCGCAAAGGGTAAGCCGGAACGGGTGAAATTAGATAATAACCGCAGTCTGAAATTATTACAGCGGGTGCGCGACGAGGCGCATAGATTTGCGCAGAAATACCACCACTTACTGAGGAGAAAAACCATTATTTCTTAACAGGGACTTTAACGAGACATTAGGAAACGGTCTCATAAAAGTCTCTTAAGCGTCACTGTTAAAATATGAAAATATTAGGCGGTTTGGTCAAAGGATTCAAACTGGAGAGCCCGGCCTGCGCCGATGTCCGTCCGGCCCTGGCCCGGGTGCGCACCTCGCTTTTTAATATTATCCTGCCGCGATTGCCCGGCGCGGGGGTGCTGGACCTGTTTGCCGGCACGGGCTCGCTGGGGTTGGAGTCGCTCAGCCGTGGCGCGGAGGCCTGTCTGCTCATAGAAAACGACCGGCAATGCTACGAGGCCATCAAAAAGAATATCGCCAAGACCAAGTTTGACAAACAGACGACCCTGGTCTTGCTGGATGCGTTCCAGATTGTTTCTTATCTGGATGGCCAGGGTGAAGCCGGGCAGTTTGATGTTATCTTTATCGCGCCGCCCTATGCGTTTTATAAAGATGAACACCTGAAGGACAAACTCTTCGGCTTGATGGACGAGATAGTTGATAAAGGCCGATTGGCCAAAGACGGGATTATGATTGTGGAATACCGGCTACCGATGAAATGGCCGGACAGCAAGAAGTATTTGGTTTATGATACGCGCGAATACGGGCAGACCGCGCTGGCCTTCCTGTCGAAACCACAGATACCCGCCTGAACGGACGGGCAGGCACACAGATGGACACTGATAACCCGGATACCAGCAGTTAAATCGGTTCAATCCGCTTACACAATAAATTTTAGCGCTATCAAAATATTTTTCTTGACAGGAAGATGAGATTTTTGTATTTATAAAGACCCTTATAACTAAGAAAAAGAGGTTTTAGGAAGGAGGTGCAGAAGAGATGAAACTAAAACCATTAGGCGACAGGGTGATTGTGGAGCGGCTTGAGTCCGCCGGCAAGACCAAGGGCGGCATCGTGCTGCCCGATAACGCCAAGGAAAAACCCAAGGAAGGCAAAGTCATTGCCGTGGGCGAAGGAAAACTATTGGATGATGGCCGACGGGCGAAACCGTCCGTCAGCATCGGCGACAAGATAGTTTTCTCTTCTTTCGCAGGGAACGAAGTCAAGGTTGACGAAAAGGAATACCTGATTATGTCAGAAGACGATATTCTGGCGGTGTTAGAATAAACCCGATAAGGAGGTTAATAAATTATGGGAGCAAAGAGAATAACCTATGACCAGGAAGCGCGTGAGGCCATCAAGGAAGGCGTATCCGCGCTGGCCAAGGCCCCGTATCATAATATGGGCGCACAGATGGTCAAGGAAGTCGCTTCCAAGACATCCGACGTGGCCGGCGACGGTACCACCACCGCAACCGTCCTGGCCGAGGCCATCTATGTGGAAGGACTCAAGAACGTCGTGGCCGGCGCCAACCCGATGGCCCTCAAGACCGGCATTGAAAAGGCCGTTGAGACCGTCGTGGACGAACTTAAAAAGATGTCCGTCAAGGTGAAAGGCAAAGAAGAAATCGCACAGGTCGGCACCATCTCGGCCAACGGCGACAAGGAAATCGGCACTATGATTGCCGAGGCAATGGAAAAGGTCGGCAAGGACGGCGTCATCACTGTTGAAGAAGGCAAATCACTCAAGACCGAAGTTGAATGGGTTGAGGGTATGCAGTTTGACCGCGGTTACATTTCGCCTTATTTCGTGACCGACCCGCAGACGATGGAATCTACGCTTGATGATTGCTACATCCTGATATACGAAAAGAAAATCTCGGCCATCAAAGACATCCTGCCGTTACTGGAAAAGGTTGCCCGGACCGGCAAGCCGATGCTGATTATCGCCGAAGAGGTTGAAGGCGAAGCGCTGGCGACACTGGTCGTCAACCGGCTGAAAGGCACGCTCAAGATAGCGGCCGTCAAGACACCCGGCTACGGCGACAAGCGCAAGGCGATGATGGAAGATATCGCCATCCTGACCGGCGGCAAGGCCATCGCCGAGGATTTGGGCATTGACATTGAGAAGGTCGGGCTGGATTACCTGGGTCGGGCCAAGAAGGTTGTGGTTGACAAAGAAAACACCACCATCATTGAAGGGGCCGGTTCAACCAAGGATATCCAGGGCCGCATCAATATGATTCGCAAGGAGATGGAAACGTCCACCTCCGACTATGATAAAGAGAAACTCCAGGAACGGCTGGCCAAACTTACCGGCGGCGTGGCGCAGATAAACGTCGGCGCGGCGACCGAGGTGGAGATGAAGGAAAAGAAGGCCCGGATTGAAGACGCGTTGCACGCGACCAAGGCCGCGGTTGAGGAAGGCATCCTGCCGGGCGGCGGCGTGGCGCTCTTGCGCACCATCACGGCGCTGGATAAAATCAAGGTCAACGGCGACGTGACCACCGGTATTGACATCGTGCGCCGGGCGCTGGAATCGCCCCTGAAACAGATTGCCGAAAACGCCGGACTGCACGGCGCGGTTGTCTCACAGCGGGTCAAGGAAGAAAAGAACGTTAATTTCGGGTACGATGCCGACAAGGCCGAATATGTGGATATGTTCAAGGCCGGCATCATTGACCCGACCAAGGTAGTCCGTTGCGCCATCCAGAATGCGGCCTCGGTCGCTTCGTTGCTGTTAACGACCGATGCGGCGATTACCGAGATACCGGAAAAGAAGGATAAGATGCCGCCTATGCCCGGCGGCGGATACGACGAGATGTACTAAGGTAACTTGACCGGGGGACGCAGATGAACGCAAAATCTGCGTCCCCTTTAAACTAAATGACATTTACACCGCGAGAAGTATTTCTGACCAACGGCGTCGGCTGGCACAAAGAAGAATTGGCCTCGTTTGAGGAAGCGCTCCGGGACGCCAAGATCGCCCGGCTCAACCTGGTCCACGTGTCATCCATCTTCCCGCCGCACTGCACCCTGCTCCCGCGCGATAAAGGACTCAAGAAACTGCGCGACGGCCAGATTACTTTCTGCGTCCTGGCCCGGAATTCTACCAACGAATACCGCCGGCTGATTGCCTGCTCCATCGGGCTGGCCATACCGGCCGACCGCAACCAGTACGGCTATCTTTCCGAACATCACTGTTTCGGCAAGACCGACCAGCAGGCCGGCGATTATGCCGAAGACCTGGCCGCCTCAATGCTGGCCACCACGCTGGGCATAGAGTTTGATGCCGATGCGGCATGGGATAAGAAGAAGGCTATCTGGAAAATAAGCACCCAGATCGTCAAGACCACCAATATCACCCAATCGGCCATCGGCGAGAAGGGTCTCTGGTGCACCACCGTTGCCGCGGCCGTGTTCCTGCCGTAACTAAATTCACCACAAAGACACGAAGGACACAAAGTTTCCCTACCAATTTTTATTTGGCTTATTTATGCTTGGCGATTACGGCCAGCAGTTTTGCCGGGGTCGGCCGGCAGGCGCAGTGTCTGGAATGGGCCAGATGCCACTTGATGCGTTCTTCAATAGACGGGTTCTTGGGCATCCGATGCTTGAGATGCCAGATCTTATTTATCTTCATAATCCGCTTAATGGTTCTGTTGAAACCCTCCCCCAACCTGTCACCCCTGCGAAAGCAGGGGTCTGGATTCCTGCTTATGCAGGAATGACACATTGGAAGGCCGTCCCTCAAAACCATAGGGTTTTAACAGAGCCCCGCTTAATCAGTTTAATCCGCTTACTAAATCATAGTTGACAATCTCTATGGCCAGCCGTTCCATTTCCAAGGTGAGATTGCCGACGACCGAGCGGAAATAGGCCAGCATTATATAGGCCGGGATGGCAATGACCAGCCCGACCACGGTGGTGATGAGCGCCTCCCAGATACCGCCGGCCAGGTCGCCCGGTCCGATGGCCTGCCCGACCGCGGCCAGTTTCTGGATTTCCTGGAACGCCCGAATCATCCCGCTAACCGTGCCCAGGAATCCGATTAAGGGCGAGACCTGGGCGATAACCGAAAGGATGCCCCACCCCTTTTCCAGCCAGGGCAGCTCCACGGCCGATGATTCCTGGAATATCTGGCGGACCTTGTCGCGGGGTAGTTTGTCTATCACACCGGAGATGCCCTTGTGGTAAATCCGGGCCAGGGACAGAGTTGATATCTCGCAGACCTTGAGCGCCTCGTTCATAGACTTGCCCTTGATGGTCTGGCCCAGCAGGCACAGGAAATCATTGAGGTTGCGCTTTATCTTGTGCAGCGATATGAGCCGTTCAATGATAATCGCCAGCGCCACAACCGAACAAGCCAGCAACGGATAGATGAACACCCCGCCTTTGGTTAAGAATGACCACATAAGTTAAATCCTATCTCCTAAACCGGTGGCGTCAAGAAAAACCCAGCCACAGATTACACAGATTTTCTTTGGCTACCCCCTCCTGAAAAATATCGTTAGAAATGGATTGTCCAACCACTAAAAGCACCGAACCAGATTAAGCCATACCATACACCTGCTACGGGGAATAAATTTAAAGTAGCAATAACTACTGAAAAAAGCGTCCACAGTTTATTATCAAGGAATTTGTTTCGTTTTATTCTAATATAAGAAACGATGGCACATATATAAGTTGTCAGTATTAATGAGGGGGAAATAAACAATACTACTCGGAGTATCCATTTGGGAGAAACATCTTTATCGGTCATTATAACCGCCAAGAAGGTTAAAGTTGGAAGAATACTGCCTATTGCACTAATAAAACCAATAACAGCCAACGGCTCCGTTTTAGTTAGATTAGAACGCGAGCATTGATCTTTCGGATTCATAATAATTATTTTCTTCCGCGTCCTCTGCGCCTCTGCGGTGAAAATATTCTCTTCTCGGTGATGATGGCGGTAATCAATCCTGCCGGCGTGACATCAAATGCCGGGTTATAGACCTTGGTGTTTTTGGGCGCGATGGGGTGGTTAGCGATATGAGTAACTTCTTCCGGCGCGCGGTATTCTATGGGGATATCCTTGCCGGTCTTAATCCTGGGGTCAAATGTGGAATACGGCGCGGCCACATAAAACGGTATCCGGTGATGTTTAGCCAGCACGGCCAGCGAGTATGTGCCGATTTTATTGGCCGTATCGCCGTTGCGGGCAATCCGGTCCGCGCCGACTATTACGCAGTCAATCTTACCATCGCTCATCAGTTTGCCGGCCATACTGTCGCATATCAGAGTAGTATCAATATTATTCTTCTGCAGTTCCCAGACGGTCAGCCGGGCGCCCTGGAGCACCGGTCGGGTCTCGGTGGCATAGACCTTGAACCGTTTGCCTTCGGTTTTGGCTTGATAGATAATTGCTAATGCCGTGCCGATGCCGGTAGTGGCCAATGCGCCGGCGTTGCAATGGGTCAGGATGCCGTATCCCTTACGGGATTTCCACCTAATGTTAATCCCGACAGGGAATCCGTTCTTGATGAGGCGCGCGCCGTTCTGGCCGATGCGCGCGCAGAGTTCTTTATCCTCCTGCCAGATATTCATCGCTTCCTTTAAGTAAGCGGATTTAACGGATAGAGCGGATTTGGTTTTAACTCTTAACATTCGGTCAACCGCCCATTTCAGGTTTACTGCCGTCGGCCTGGCCGCAATAAGTCTTGCGGCCAATCGGTGTTTATCTGTGTTCATCTGTGGTTTACGACGTACCCCCAGATAGAACCCGAATGCCGCTGTGACGCCAATCAGCGGCGCGCCGCGTACAGACAGATTCTTGATTGCCTTGATGACCGACTCAACATTGCGGCAGGTGAGGTATCTGACTTGATGCGGGAGTTTACGCTGGTCAAGCAGGAGGAGGTAACCCTTTTCACCGCCCACCCATCTGAGTGTCCAGCCTTCGTCCCGATGTCCATCGGGACTACGGCGGAGTAGGCTCGGCGGGGAGTTTAACTGGACGGCCTTCATTTTATTTTACTGCCAGGCCGGCCATTTTGAAGATATTGCCCAGTGCCGCGGTCGGTCGGGCGCCGTGTTTCAGCCAGTGCTTGAGCCGGGCCTGGTCAACGACCACCTTCTTGGTGTCTTCCTTGACCTTGGGGTCGTAACTGCCCAGCCGTTCCAGGTACATACCGTCCCGCCGGGTCCGGCTGTCATACACGCAGATACGGTAATAGGGCAGGTTCTTGCGGCCCATCCGGGATAATCTGATTTTTACTGACATTATACACCTCCGTTTAGTAAGCGGATTTAACGGATTAACCTGATAATTTTCTGTTTAATCTGCTTAATCAGTTTACACACTCTACACGGATTGAGAATTTAGTCAAGAATTTGTTGACCCCGCACATAATTTGCATATATTAGTTTACGATAATAAAAAGAATCCATATTGTGATAAATCTGTGTCTTGCCTGTCCAGACATTACGTTGGATGCAGGTAGGGACGACCCCTACGGGGCACCCTGATGCAAATTATGTGCGGGGTTGACTCCGTTAGTAAAGGATAAATAATCCTATGTCAGACTCATTATATTATTCGCAGACGCACGAGTGGGCCAGGGTGTCGAGAGACGTTGCCACAATCGGGATAACCGATTTCGCCGCCCAGCAACTATCCGACCTGATTCATCTGGAACTGCCCAAGCCCAAGACCCAGTTAAAACAGAACGAACCGCTGGGCGAAGTGGAGTCGGTCAAGACCGTCAGCGATATCAACAGCCCCTTGAGCGGCGAGGTGATTGAGCGCAACGACTCGGTCCTGACCGACCTGAACAAGGTCAACGCCGACCCCTTCGGCGCCGGTTGGATGGTCAAGGTCAAGGTCGCCAACCCGGCCGAACTCAAGAACCTGCTGACCGAAGCGGCCTATAAGAAACTCTGCGAAACAGATGCTCATTAATAGGTAAACGGATTTAATAGTTCGGCTGCCTGTGAAGTTGCAGCCGACTATAGGTGGCAGTAATTCTGGCGCCAAAGGCGCCAGCAAACTGCCACCTACTGATTGAGCCGATTTATTATCCGATTAATCCGCTTAATCTGTTTACTTGAATGGTTATGCCATATATTCCTCATACCTCCCGCGATGAGCAGGAGATGTTAAAATCCATCGGCGTCTCATCCATTGACGAACTGTTCCAGTCTATTCCAGCGTCAGTCCGGCTGAACGAACCGCTCAAACTGCCTGCGCCGCTCTCGGAGATAGAAATTACCAATTACCTGCGCGCCCTGGCCGAGCGCAATACCGGCCTGCACAAGATGCCCGGTTTCCTGGGCGGCGGCTGTTACAACCACTATATCCCGGCCGTGGTGGACCACCTGTCCGGCCGGAGCGAGTTCTATACATCTTACACGCCCTACCAGCCGGAAATCAGCCAAGGGAACCTCCAGGCTTTCTTTGAGTTCCAGACGATGATGTGCGAACTGACCGGGTTGGAGGTCTCCAATGTCTCGCTCTACGACGGTGCCACGGCCACGGCCGAGGCCGTCCTGATGGCGCTGGCCGTCACCGGCAAGAACAAGGTGGTTATCTCCAGGACTATCCATCCCGAATACCGGGCCGTGATCAGCACCTATCTGGCAGATTTATCTAAACCGATAACCCTTACCGAGATTGCGCTCAAGGACGGCATCACCGATACCGCACTACTGGAGAAAGCGGTTGATAACGACACGGCCTGCGTGGTCTTCCAGACGCCGAACTTCTTCGGGATACTTGAGCCGGTAGATGATATCAGCCGGATTGCCCATAAGACAGGCGCGTTATTAATCAGCGTAGTCAACCCGATTTCGCTGGCGCTCCTCAAACCGCCGGGCGAATACGGGGCGGATATTGCCGTGGGCGAGGCTCAGGCGCTGGGTAACCGGATGTCGTTCGGCGGTCCGCACCTCGGCTTTATGGTTACCAAAAAGGAGTTCGTGCGCAAGATGCCCGGCCGCATCGTCGGCCAGGCCGTGGATACGGACGGCAAACGCGGGTTCGTGTTGACCCTTTCCACCCGTGAACAACACATCCGCCGGGCCAAGGCCACCTCCAACATCTGCTCCAACGAGGCGTTGCTGGCCACGCGCGCCACGATTTATTTAGCCGCGCTGGGCAAACAAGGACTAATGCAGGTAGCCAACCTCTGCCTCCAGAAGGCGCACTATTTTGCCGGCGAAATCGCCAAGATTAAAGGTTATAAACTGCTGTTCAACCAGCCGTTCTTTAATGAGTTTGCGGTCCAGTGCCCGGAATCGCCGGCTGAAGTAAACAAGACCAAACTGTTGGCCAACAAGATTATCGGCGGGCTGGAGGTCAACCCGTTCTACCCGGAATTGAGAAACCTGCCGGACGGCAAAGTGGGCGGGGCGATGCTGTTGACCGTGACCGAGATGAATACCAAACAGGAGATGGATAAATTCATAGACCGGATTAAACAGTGGTTCTTCCGCTACCGCGTTTGAAACCACAGATGAACACAGATAGACACGGATTATATGAAACTAATATTTGAGCAGTCACAGCCGGGCCGGAGCGCGTGCGCCCTGCCCAAACCCGATGTGCCGGAAGCGCCGTTGGATAAACTGGTGCCGGCGCAGTATCTCAGGCAATCGCCGCCCGGACTGCCGGAAGTGGACGAACTCACACTGGTGCGCCATTATACCGAACTATCGCGCCGGAATGTCGGAGTGGACAACGTCTTTTATCCGCTCGGTTCCTGCACGATGAAGTATAACCCCAAGATAAACGAGACCCTGGCCGGACTGTCCGGCCTGAACGAGATTCATCCATATCAACCCGAAGAGACCGTCCAGGGCATCCTCCAGATAATTTATGAACTGGGTGAATGCCTGAAAGAGATTTCCGGCCTGGATGCGGTATCAATGGCGCCGGCGGCCGGCGCGCACGGCGAGTTCACCGGCATCAAGACCATCAAGGCATTCCATAAAGCCAATCATCAGGAACAACGTATTCAGGTGCTGATACCGGATTCGGCCCACGGCACAAACCCGGCCAGCGTCGCCTTCTGCGGCTACGAGCCGGTGGAGATAAAATCAGATGCCTGCGGCAACGTGGACTTGGCCGACCTGAAGAGCAAACTCAACGACCGGACTGCGGCGATAATGCTGACCATCCCCAATACGTTAGGACTCTTTGACGAGCATATGTTGAAGATAGCCGAGATGGTGCACCAGTCCGGCGCATTGGTTTATATGGACGGCGCCAACCTCAACGCCCTGATGGGCATTGTCAAGCCGGCCGACCTTGGGGTGGATGTCCTGCACTTCAACCTGCACAAGACTTTTGCTACGCCGCACGGCGGGGGCGGACCGGGCGCCGGGCCGATTGCCGTCACAACCAAACTGGCCCCATTCCTGCCTGTGCCGGTTATTACCCGCGAACCGCTCAAGGACGGCAAATCCGGCGATACCTCAGTCCTGAAAAAGCAACACCTCTATTCGCTCTCGCGCCAGAAGGGCGATACCAGTTCCATACTCAAGATGGAGCACTTTTATACCTTCTGCTGTCCGGACCAGAGCATCGGCCGAATCAAAGGGTTCTACGGCAACATCAATGTCCTGGTCAAGGCCTATATCTATATCCGGATGCTGGGCGCAGAAGGGTTGAAGAAGGCCAGCCAGATGGCAGTCTTGAATGCCAACTATATTCTTAGCCAACTCAAGGAATATTATCCGTCCACTTGCTCCACGCAGAGATTATGCATGCACGAATGCGTCTTGAGTGGCGTTAAACAGATGAAGGAATCCGGCGTCAAGACGCTGGACATTGCCAAGCGGCTGATAGATTACGGGTTTCATCCGCCGACGATATATTTCCCGCTGATAGTGCACGAGGCGTTGATGATAGAGCCGACCGAGACCGAGAGCAAGGAGACGTTGGACGGGTTCATAGAGGCGATGAAGCAGATAGCCAAGGAGTCCAAGGACAATCCGCAATTAGTCAAATCTGCGCCGCAGACGACCGTGGTCAAGCGGTTGGACGAGGTCAAAGCCGCCCGTGAACTGGTCTTGAGATACCAGCCGTAGCCACACCCGCCTGCGCCGATATGTCTGCATACGACTCGCCCGCATAGGCAGGCCTGTCTGCGTGCCACGCACAGGCAGAGGCTTCGGCGGGCAGGGATTACACGGATTAAAAAGAGCCATCCGACACAGGTAGGTGCCCTACAAATCAAGCAGGGCAATCACCATAAAAGTTATTCTTGACACCAAAATGGTTATGGATATACTAACGTCCTATGAAGTTAGCGCAGTTTATTAAGAAGTTCTAGGAGTTGCGGGAATGCACACCAAGTTGATGAATCCGTAAACTCTTGTAACCAAAAATTGCTAATTACTGAACTCTTGCGAAATGCCCCTTTTGTCATTCTGAACGGAGTCCGCCATAGGCGGACGAAGTGAAGAATCTCCGTTTTATGCGGATTTGGGACGAGATTCTTCGCCCTACGGGCTCAGAATGACCATGCCATGCCGCATGGCGTGGCACTTTTTGGACGGTCTAATTCCCGTTTCGCAAGAGTTCAGTAATTACACATAAAAAATAATACTGGCGTAGAATTAGGATATGGCGGCAATGCCGAAAAATACAGGTAATACCTGTGGTTTATTATGCATAAATTAGGCAAAACGGAATGGTGAATATTTCTTAAATTTACGGATTTTTGCTTGACAAATAATTTGGAAGGATTAGCATTAAAGTATTAAAAGGAGGTGTCATATGAAATATTGCAGAATCATTCTAATGGCCTTAATGGTGGTATCAATGGTTTCCGTGGCCTTTGGCCGGCAGTATGACCCGGCCACCGGACGGTTCACCAAAAGAGACCCTGTAGAATATGCCGCAGGGATAAATCTTTATACCTATGTCCACAATGACCCGGTTAATAAAACAGACCCAACCGGATTATTTGCAACCCCAACCCACGAAGCAATGGTAGACATTGTTTGTGACAAAACTATTCCCACGACGGAAACAACAGGATGCAAACAATGGATAACGAATACATTACGACAGAAGCAGAAAGATCAGGATAGTTTACGTGGAGGTGCTGTATATTCAGAACGGCACTATACTCGTAATGTTATCCCCACTGAAACATCTTATGACATCGCGACTAAAGATTATGATAAATATACACACGATGAGATGACAGATTTTTATACCAATTTGAATAAGCCCAATACTGCCCAAAAGTGTACGGCCTCTATGGAAGCGCTCGGCAATGTAACCCATTCCTGGCAGGACTTCTATGGCCATGCGGTTGAAAGAAGCACCGGAAGTTTTGAGGTTTTCTCTCAGGGCAGAGGCGAGACGCCGTTTGCCTTTAGCGGCTGGTTAGGCCCGCCCACTTGGCCCGGACAACATCCACTTGATAAAGAACCGCTTTTTTCTGCCGGAGAGTATAATGCCAGAATTCTTGCTGCCACCAAATTCCTTGAAGAACAGTATAACGATATGATTACGACGTGGCTGTCAAACTGCAGGTGTCATTGCCCCCCTCAACAAGATTAATTTATGATAGTCCACATCCTGAAAGATATCATCATGGGAGGATTGATAGACATCTTCAAAACCGCTTTCCAGGTCATAAAATCACCAACCAAGTTTTACTCTGAAGTGAGTAAACCAACTGCTGTAAAGGGATTCGCCAAACCATTCATTTTTCTGATACTGATGTTGGTTACGAGCCATAATTTATTATGGTCTATTTTAGGCGTATGGTCTATATGGGATGCAATTCATAGCCATTTTAAATATTATGATGCATATTATTTGCATTGGTATCAAGGACTTGGTGAGGTATGGAAGTCCCTGCTTGCACCTTTCGGGATGTTCATATTCTCTTTTACAATGTTTGTAGAATTCTATCCCAATGGACATCTTGAGTTATTGCTCGGCTTTATTGCCTTTACAATTATTCTGACCACTATTTTATTTGTTATCTGGAAGGTTTCCGGCTCAAAACAGTCCTACGTCACTTCCTTTAGCGCGGTTGCATACACCAGCGCGCTTCTGCTAATCTGGATGCCTTCTTGGTTTATTGTACCTTACGGTTTCTATATAGTAGGACTCCCTATTCTTATCTGGGAGATGTATCTGCTAATAGTCGTATCAAGACAGGTGCATAATGTCGGTCTATTGCCAGCGTTAATCAGCGGTTTAATAGGCGGCGTACTAATATTTACCGTGGTATATTCAACCTGCTATTACTGGACGCCAGCCCATGGAGTTCTCATGGGCAAATGAAATCAGATATTATTGTTCTTAATGCTCCGCCATTTCTGAAAGATGAAACAATGTTTACCACCATAAAGCATATTTTCTGGGATGGCTTAATTGATATATTCAAAACCGCTCTCAAAGTAATAGCCACCCCCAACAGGTTTTATCAGGAAATACCCCAAACCAATAATCTAAAAGGGCTGATAAAACCATTGGCTTTTATGGTAATAATGTTGTTCATAGGTTTAGAATTATTATTTGTCGTAGAAGTCGCGTGGAGTTTTATTTATGGCTATTATGGACTAAAAGATATTCCCTTTATTTTGATGGTATTCGTTTCAAGCCCTTATGATATAATTCACACTGGAGGGAATGATTTATTATTCGGATTAATTGGCCTTACAATAGTTGTTTCTACCATTTTATTTATTCCGTGGAAAATATGCGGTTCAAAACAGTCGTATATTACCTCTTTTCGTGCGGTCGCCTATACAACCGCCCTCGTGGCAATCTGGTTCCCGGCAGGATTTATTATACCTTTAGGGCCTTTCTTTGCCGGATTTATTTATGTGGCTGGTCCGCCTGTTATTATATGGGAAATATATCTTTTAAGAGTAATCTCAAAACAACTGCATCATCTTGGTAATGCCTCAAGTTTGATAGTGAGTATTATTGGTGGTGTGATTATATCTGTCGCGGTATTGTCGGCTTACTCCTACTGGCTCTCTACAATCCCCTCACACATGTTTTAACAAACAATGAAAGCCACAATTAAATGGGTAATAGCAGTGATTATTTTATATGTCCCACTATATTTTCTGGTTACCACAACCCATCTACCACCTCCTGATAAACCGGTTCACCAGCCCGACGACCAGATAGACCTGACCCGGGCCGCTTTGGTGATTGCCAAAGAAGTCTTCCCCGATATCAACATTGATTCCTACATCCACCGGATTGACCTGATGGTCCATGAGATTAAACTCCTGATGTTAAGATGTGGCGGAGATGTGAATGACCCAGAATACCGAATCAGGTGCATCAATACCTATCTTTTTCGTACATCAAAAATATCTTATGACCATGCTGATTTCTTCGGTCGTACTCCATCAAACTGTTTCCTGAATGGCATTATGGACACCGGCAAAGGCGCATGTTTCACCATGCCGCTGTTATACCTGTGCCTGGCCCAGCGGTTGGACTTCCCGATTTACGGCGTTAATGTGCCGCAGCATTTTATCCTGCGCTATGATGACGGCAACTATCGCTCTAATATTGAGGTAACCGGCCAGGGCGGAATGACCCCGGATGAGGGTTACATAGAGGATTTTAAAATACTGACCGCTGAATTAACGGCTGGCGTCTTTATGAAGAATCTCTCTAATAACTGAACTCTTGCGAAATGCCCCCTCTGTCATTCTGAACGGAGTCCGCCATAGGCGGACGAAGTGAAGAATCTCCGTTTTATGCGGATTTGGGACGAGATTCTTCGCCCTACGGGCTCAGAATGACCATGCCATGCCGCATGGCGTGGCACTTTTTGGGTGGTTTATTTCCCATTTCGCAAGAGTTCAGTAATAAACAGGTCGTCTCAAATATGATTGAAGCAAGGGGGAATTATTATACAAGGATAAAGGATTATGACAAGGCCCTAAGAGATTTGGAAAAGGTTGTGGAATTAAATCCAACCAATGTAGAAGCATGGAGTAATCTGGCTAAAATGTATCGTCACCAGAAAAATGATGTGGCCTCGTGGAACCGCTGTAGAGCCAAACGCAAGGAATTGGGTTATAATTTTGACAGAAAGGCCAACGAGGAAGACCTTATCTACATAAATCATATGATAAAAACAGCCAGACTAAAAGGTATAGATACTACAGAGTTAGAAGCGTTACGGGATAAGGAATCAACCAGACAGAAAGAATCGTCCGAACAGGATAAATTAGCCAGGCAGAATGAAATTGAGTTATTTGACCATGAAAAAGAGCATCAGGAGTTAATGAAAGCCAACGCGGCCAACCGCAAAGCGATGACAAAAGACCAGGACCAATGGCGCACCAAATGGGAAGAACAACAAAAGCAGATGCTGGCTGACCCGACACCCCGGCCCGGTGCCGTGGTTCCGGCGGGCCGCGGCGTTATACCGCCCGACCCCAACGGCCCTATCTGTCCCAAGTGCGGCAAACGGCACTAAGAGCTTATCCTAAAACCCCTTCTGAGCCGATAAAAGGTAAATGTTCACTGAAGCCCATTGGTATCACGTTTAGGCTATTAGATCCACCGTAGTTTGCCGATAATATATATATATGAGCGAATCGGCA
>JACQXL010000155.1 GCA_016208805.1 Planctomycetota bacterium
CTTCTGCGCCACCTGCGATGGTCCGTTCTTTAAGGGCAAGGATGTTTGCGTCTTCGGCGGGGGCGACTCGGCCGTGGAGGAAGCGTTGTTTCTCACCAACTTCGTCCGTAAGGTCACGATTATCCACCGGCGCGACCAGTTGCGGGCCGGCGCGATTCTGCAGCAACGCGCCCGCGCCAACCCCAAGATTGATTTCATCTGGGATACGGTCATCACCGGAGTCAACGGCAAGGGTAAGGTAGAATCCATAAACATAAAGAATGTCAAGACCAACCAGGAAAAAGAGATGCCCACCGCGGCGCTGTTTGTCTTTATCGGCTTTGACCCGAACAGCAAATTTGTCAACGGGCTGGTCAAACTGGACGAATCGGGTTATATTATCACGGACATAGAGATGAAAACATCACTTGCTGGTGTTCTTGCGGCCGGTGATATCCGGAGCAAAGCGCTCAGGCAGATAATCACGGCCTGCGGCGACGGCGCCCAGGCCTACGGCTCAGCCCAGCACTATCTTAATTCCAAGCCCCATTAGGCAAACCTTTTCACCGCAGAGGCCGCCGGTGTCTCTGTGTGAGATATTTTCCTTGACTTGTTCCCTATTTATTATATTTATGAAATCAGGAAGGAAACACAAGTATGGAGATAAATCCGAATATCACCCTGACGGATGTGGCCAAAAACCTTAACCTAACCATTGACCGAGTCCGGGATATCCTGACCGAAAAGACCGGCCTCCAGGTCGCTAAAGAGGAGATGGACAAGGTTTTCCAGGTCGCCCGCAAACTCGGCTACGATTTCAAGAAACTCAAATTGGGCAAACGGATGAACCTGCGCAAGGAGGCCATAGAATCAATCCTGTCCACCATAGAGGCCAATCCCAAATGGAAGCGCAAGGAAATCGTTGCATACCTCAAGAAATCCTGCGAGATGGTGGAACGGGTGCATAAACGAACTTTCACGGAAGAGTTCTGTTCCTGAGCCACAGATTACACGGATTTCATTTCCGGGTAACCGCTAACGCGGCTCATATAAAAACTGTAAGTTCTGGTTATCCAGCCAGTTGAATATGTTTTCAGCCGGCACCATCAGCCCCAGGTGCGTGATGGGCGTCGGTATCAACTGGTTATACATACACACCATAGAAGAAACGCCGATTAACTCGTTAGTTTCAGCCAGGAAAATCCCGCCGCCGGAGTTGCCGAAGATGGTCGGCGCGCTCATCAGCCAGAACTTCTCGCCGTTCATCTGGCGGTTGGTAGAGCCAATCTGGCCGTCCGTCGGCATCGGCTCATAGCCCAGCGGGCAACCCACCGCATAGACCGGTGTGAAGACCTTGATGCCGGCAATATTGCCCTTGGTAATGAGTTTAGCCGATTTGAACGGCTTGGCGGATTTCAGTTTCAGGAGCGCCAGGTCTTTGGATGGTTGGTAACTGACAATCTCGGCCTTGTATTCGTCCATCGCGCTCAGGTCATCGCGGTAGATATCAACCGAAGCCTCTTCGTGGGCAATGGCGGTTGGTTTCTGGTCGCAGGCATTATCGTCTTGATTCGCATCGGAACGCTCCGAAGGCACCAGCACCTGAACCACGTGATAGGCGGTCAGGAGATAGGTCTGGTAGTCGCCGTTGCTATCCGGCCGAGATGAGATGATGGTGCCGCCGCCCACGCCGCTCCGGGCCCGAATCCGCACGGACGGCAACAGGACCATCTCGTATAACCGCTCGCGCTTCTGGGCCAGCGTCTCTTTGAGATGGTTGACATCCTGCATATTGCTGACCAGCCGGTTGCTGGTCAGGTTAAGCATAGATTCAATCCGTTCCAGTTTTGCCTGCGCAGATTTTTCAGTGGTTGACTTCTCTTGCGATAGCGCGCTGAGCGAATCCTTAAGCAGTCCGAGTTCCTGCCGGGCAGTGCTGGAGTCCTGTTCCAGAGCCCGGGCAGTGGGGTCCAGCCGTTTGCGCAGACCGGCAAAAGTCTCGTCCGCTGATTTCAACTGGTTGGCCAGTTGACGGGCCGTGTCCCGGCTCTCGGTCAGGGCCGCATCGCTCCGGCGGAGTTGGTTATTCATCATCACAATCTGGATTTCCAGGATAGCCCAGACGGCGAACAGGCCCAGGGCCAGCCCGAGCACAATACCCCATTTGATTAAGGCTGGACGCCTGCGCGGCCGGTGCCCCCGTCTCCGCGGCGCCGGCAACTTGAACCCTGCAAAAGGATGCCCGCCGAACGGGATATGCGGCATATTCCAGTTCTGGTAATTAAGATTGTTTCTCATAACTGCCTCGCTTTCCAAGGCGTCCCGACGTCACGTCGGGACTGACGCGCCGACCGTTGATTCCAGCCGGCCGCTCCGCCTGTTTGTCTCCTTGATTTTCTGAACCTTATTAAATATAATCGGTGCGATAATCGGCGCGTGTTCGCCTTTATTCTCTATCGCACCGTATTTAACATTGCCCAGATAAATTGTATTGCCCAGAATAAAGTTAAGCGTTGCCCTGGACCAACCGGCGCCGTTGGGCCTGCCCGCCAAAGCCTTGGCGCAGGCGGGAGCCGGGATATTCAGTTCGGCCAGCCGGGCGCTGACCTTGCCTAAACTCTTCAGCCGCAGGTATTCGCGGAATATGGTCCGCACGATAGATGCCTGGTATTGGTCAACATCCAGTATAAACCGCTTGGCCAGCGGGTCGTAGTTCTTGCGGTAACCGTACGGGGTAATCCCGCCCTGGTGGCGGCCGGCCCGGGCGGCCTGGCGTTTGCCTTCCTGGATACATCTCAGCCAGGTATCAAGACCCAATATCCGTGTTTCCGCCGACGTCTGCCTGGTCGTTTCTTGTACCGGCAATACTGTCCTTGGTGCTTCCGGTACCCTGATAAACGGTTTGCCTCGGGTCGTAATCTTGTTTCCCTCTATCCGGTTCATTTCTGGCGTCATAATCATTTACTCCTTTGGCTCGCCGAACCCGGTCCCGCTGGGACTGGGGAAGGCGGCCTTATATCCCATTTCTTTCTTATCCCCCACTTATTATATCGGCATAATGTCATAAAATCTTTAGCATTTTATACAAAAATATCTAAAATTCTTTATAGCGTCTGGTTATTATCAAAAGGTAGGAATCCGGGGAAAAAGAAGGATTTTGTAGCAGTTAGCGCCCTTTTTTATGGGCAAAGAGGTCGTTATCCGCCACGCTGATTAATTCGTCGGATGTATTCGTCTCCGGCGCCAGGGTGCTGACTCCGGCGCTGATGGTGACCCGGAATGGCAGGGCCGGGTCGGCCAGATTGGTAAACCGTGTGGTTTCCACGGCAGATTGAAGTTTATCGGCCTTGGCCCGGGCGCCGTCCAGTCCGGTCTCGGGCATAATAATGGCGAACTCGTCGCCGCCGTAGCGGCAGACGATATCTATCTTACGGCTGTTGGCATTAACCAGTTGGGCCACCTCGCGCAGGATGATATCGCCCTGCTGGTGGCCGTGCTTGTCGTTTATCTGCTTGAAGTCATTCAGGTCAAGGAACAGAAGCGAGAGTTTACGGCGGTAGCGTTTGGCCCGCTTGAATTCGTCGGCCAGCATATTATTGAAATGCCGGCGGTTATAGATATTGGTCAGCCCGTCCCGGATGGACTGGGCCGTGAGCGCCTCGGTCAGCCGCAGGTTTTCTATGGCCAGGCCGATGGAATTGGCCAGCGTGCGCAGGACTTCGTAATAGCCCTTCTTGGCGGTCGGGTTGGCTTCCATTAATTCTCTTTCCTTGCGGTTGAGTTTGAGATGCAATATGCCTAAGGGCTGGTTTCGGCCCTTGAGCGGGATGGCTATCTTGCCGCCGCTGGTATCCAGCTCGCTCGGGATACCATAATCGGTATCGTATTCCGTGAAAAGCAACCGGGCAAATTGGTGGTTTTTCCGGATATCAATCTTCCGCCGTCCCGCTCTTTGGCCGCAAAGAGCGGGATAACTCCGTTCCAGATAATTCCCGCGCACCAGATAGGCGTCAACGCCGTCAAAACCCAGCCCCCGCCGGTCGCACATCGCGGTGCAGGCGTTCTTTATCAGCCGCTCTTCCTTGTTGGTTTTAAGCAATGATGCGGTCAAGACCGGCACATTCTTTATCTTCTCGGTCAGGGCTAACACACGGGTATTGGCCAGCGCCACCTCCTGGAGTTTATCCCGAAGAGATTTTTCCAGGACCATAAAATCGGTCTTATCGCGCCAGGAGCCGACCACCAGCCGGTTGGAATGCATCTTGGTCGGCGGCACCGTCACCCGCCGGACGCTGACTTCTATATGCTTAATCTCGCCGGATTTGCAGACCACGCGATAGGGATAGCGCTCGGAGGTGACCCCCTTCTTGCGCCGGGCCACCAGTTTCTTGAGGATAGACAGGTCTTCAGGAAGCGAGATATCAACCGGTGTAAAACGGTTGGCCACCTCTTCCTCTTTATAGCCGAGGAAATTACAGAATGCCGGGTTGACCACGATGTATTTCTGCGTTTTGAGGTCAAGCACGAATTGCGGGTCGTTGGCGTGCCGGAAGATGGCTTTATAAATATCTATCATTTATCCCGTTCCTTGCTATTTGTAATCGCAGATTAACTTGCTTTAACCTCAATAATTGTTTTATTGTTGTGGTTCAATGTCCCACTTAACAAACCGTAAAATAGCGGAGCAACGGGACAGGTGTAACTCTACCAAACTGTAGAGGTTGTGTCAATAACTTATCGTATGGAATTTCAATAATTAAATTCCAACAGCACTTAACCCTTCGTGTTAAGTGCTGGACTGCGTTAGGCAACTGGGCCAATACGACCCAGCCCCGCACCCACTTTGGCACAATGGCTGGTGATGGCTATTTGACCCACAGCCAAAGTAGGTGCTGGGCTGCCCGAAGGGAGTTGCCGACCCCGACGAAAGTCGGGGGAGGCCTAACTGGAATATGAAATATGAAAATAGTCGGCATTTCCACCAGTGCGCGGGAAAAGGGCAATACCAGCCGGCTGGTCAGACGGGTTTTGGAACGCCTTGCCGCGCTCGGGGCACAGACCGAGTTCGTTTGGGCCGGCGGTAAGACACTGGAATACTGCACCGCCTGCGAATACTGTATGACGCACGGCGCCTGCATCAAGAAAGATGATTATCAACCAATCCTTAAATCCGTGCTTGAAGCGGACGGGCTGGTGCTGGGCAGTCCCAACTATGCCTTCCAGATGTCGGCCATAATGAAGACCATCTACGAGCGCAGTCATTGCCTGCTTTATTACACCCGCCAACTGGCCGGCAAGTATGCGCTGGGTATCGCGGTGGGCGGGCATCGCTTTGAGACCGGCAAAATTGCCAAGACTATTGCCCAGGGCGTCTGGCTCTGCGGCGGATATTATAGCGGTTATCTCGGCGCGGTATCGGTCCGGCGCGACGACCTCCGGCTGGTTGACGAGGATAAAACCTTCAGCCGGGCCGATAAACTGGCCGAGAAACTATTCTCGGATATCAAGAACAGCCGCCCGCACCGGCTCCAGCGCCTGATTCGCAAGATATTCTTATACCCGCAGGTGGCCGGGATGGTCCGGAACAATAAAGATAAATATCCGTATCTCTATAATTTCTATCTGGACAGAAAGTGGCTAAAAGGTTGACGAGGATATTTTTAATGATAGTATAGTCGGCTCAATCTGCTAAATCAGTTTACTCAAGGAGGTTCGTATGCAATACGCCATCGTAAAAGATACCGGTGAACAATTTAAGGCCACCGAAGGCGCCCGGGTAACCATACCGCTTAAAGACATTGCCGAAGGCCAGGACATTACTTTTTCTGATATCCTGCTCTATGCCAAAGACAATGAGGTCAAGGTAGGCAATCCGTTAGTGTCCGGCGTCAAGGTCACCGGCGTGGTGGAAAAGCACTTCAAAGGCCCCAAGGTAACTACTACCAAGTTCCGCCGGCGTGAAGGGTATCGGCGTAAAATCGGCCACCGCCAGAACTACACGACAGTCAAGATTACCGGCATCGTCAGCGCATAGAGGATGACAAATTATCGTATATTATTTCTCTGCGTCCTCTGCGTCTCTGCGGTGAATTTCTCCGCCACCTCGGAAAAGATTCCGCCTTCTCCTTACACCCAGGTGGCCGGCGTGATTCATCTCCAGACGCCAGTCAGCGGCGGCCAGCGCACCATTAACGACTACATCCAACTCGCCCGCCAGGAGCGGATGGGCATCCTGATTGTCACCGACCACGATACCCAGCGCTATGAATACGGCCTCTGGCCCCTGCGCGGGATTATCCGGAAAGTGGTGGAGCGCGAATCCGTCCTCAAGTTCGGCGCCGGCAAATATCTGGACGCTATCCGCCAGACAAATCAATCGACCGGCGATGTCCTGGTAATTGACGGCGTGGAATCCACGCCTTATTATTACTGGGGCGGCAGTTATTTCGGCAAGAACCTGACCTTAAACAACCGCGGCAAGCACCTGCTGGTGATTGGGTTGAATAAATCCGATGCCTACGAGAATCTGCCCCTGATTGCCAACGACAAGTCCCGGTTCAGCCAGTATGAACCGACCCAGTCCTATGAACCGTATCAAGACCTGATAGATTACGTGGTCGGCCGGCAGGGCCTGGTCTTCTGGGCGCACCCGGAGGCGCGGGAGACCAAAACAATAAACAACATCAATATTGATACGCCGGCCTATCCGGAAGCGCTCAAGGCCACGACCAATTATACCGGCTTTGCCGTGCTGGGCGAGGGCTACCAGAAAATCGGTATTGCGGGCGGCATCTGGGATGAGGTCTTGAGCGAATACTGCGCCGGCAAACGTAACCAGCCCATCTGGGCTATCGGCGAACTGGATGACTACGGCAACAAAGATATCTCCACCGTCCAGACCATCTTCTTGCTCAAGCAAAAATCATACCAGGGCGCGCTGGATGCCCTGCGCAACGGCAAGGTCTATGCCCTGTCCAAAGCGCCCGGCAAACCGGCATTGGTGCTGGAAGATTTCTATGTAGCGGCTTCGGCTCTGCCTAAAGATAAATCCGCCAAGAAGAAAACATCTCCATCCGCCGATACTGCCAGCATTACCCGTTCGGGCGAGCAGATGACGCTTTCTGCAAACGGACAACGGCCGACTCTTCGCATAAAAGTTTCTCACAAACCGGCCTCCCGCCAGAAGGTTACGCTCAAGGTCATCAAGAACGGCAAACTGTTCAAAGAATACAACCAGTCTCTGCCAATAGACATTACCCTTCCGGATGACGCATTATCCGGAAGCAAGACTTATTATCGCTTGGATGTGATAGACGAATCCGGCGGGCACCTCATTTCCAATCCTATTTTTGTCAGATAGATACAAGAGTAATCAGTGCAATCCGTGGCTGGTTATCTCTGTTCCCTGATATGTTCTTCCAGCAGATGTCTCCAGTCCTCAGCCTGGATAGTGGCCTTGACATCGGAGACCTCCAGCGCCAGGAAAACCGCATTGGCCAGTTGGCCGAATGTGGCCCGGTCTTTATCTGATGTAAGCGTTTCGTAAACCACGGTATGGGCAATCCCGTTGATTTCCACGGTCAGCACCCTGGTATAAAAATCCATCCGTTTCAGGTCTTCCAGTTTGATAGCCCGCGGGGGGGCATTGCGGCCCAGCGAATAGAACTCGTCCTGATAGATTAGTTGAACCAACCCGTCCGCAGTTTCGTCGTCCAATACCGCAACTATCGGCTGGGTAATGGACTCAAAGAGTTCGTTCAGTTTCACGCCGCCGTTCTGATAACGTTCCTGGGAAACCAGCCCGATATAGGTGCCGACCGGCTGTTTGGCGGTCTTGCCCTCTATCAGCCGGAAATACGAAACCTTCACCTCGCCCACCGGCGGTCGGACCGGCGTGCCGGCACAACCCATCAGCGCGCAGGTAATCGCAATAAGGAGTATTCGCATAATCTATTATAAGGAAACCAGGAATCTATGATTTCTCTCTTGGCTTCCTGGGTTCCTTATACCAAAAGGTTGTCGTTTTACAACTATTTCTTGTAGTCTGCGGAAAAACAAGTTACTTATGTACACGGATTAAGCGGATTAAACAGATATTTCCAGTTGCCCCTGGGCTCACTGCCGAAGGGTCAGATAAATCCGTTCAATCTGTTTACTAAACGTATGCGTTGGACTAAAACACTTATCCCCACCTTGAAGGAAGACCCGGCCGATGCCGAAAGCGTCAGCCACAAACTGATGCTCCGGGCCGGGCTGATTCGTAAACTCTCGGCCGGCATTTATATTTACCTGCCGCTCGGCCAGCGGGTGCTCAATAAGGTTGTTAATATTATCAGGTCGGAAATGGACCGGGCCGGCGCGCTGGAAGTGCTTTTGCCTGCGCTCCAGACGCCCGAACTCTGGGAAAAGACCGGCCGGCTCAAGGATATGGCCGATATCATCTACCAGTTCAAGGACAAGAGCGGCAAACCCTGTATGCTCGGCCCGACCCACGAGGAAATCATCACCTATCTGGTCGCCAACGAGGTCTCCTCCTACCGGCAACTGCCCGTCACTCTTTACCAGATACAGACCAAGTTCCGTGATGAACTCCGTCCGCGCTTCGGCATCATCCGAAGCAAGGAATTCCTGATGAAGGACGCCTACAGTTTTGATGCGGACGAGACCGGGCTGAACAAAAGTTATCAGGCGATGGACCAGGCCTACCGACGCATCTTTGACCGCTGCGGCCTGAATTATAAATGCATTGAAGGCGACAGCGGCGCAATGGGCGGACACTTCTCCCAGGAGTTTATGGTGCCCTCGCCGGCCGGAGAGGATATCTTTGTTACCTGCTCCAAATGCGACTATGCCGCCACCTTGATGCTGGTGAAATGTCAACCCGCCCCCACTGGGGCGAAGGCGGACAAGCAGCCCCTAAAAGAAGTCGCCACCCCGGGCACGACCACCATTGAAGCGGTCGGCAAACTGCTCAATGTCTCCGCTCAGCAGATGGTCAAGACAATGATTTGTCTGGCGGGTGAAAAACCGGTTGCCATTCTCCTGCGCGGCGACCACGAACTCAACCTCTCCAAACTTGCCAAACTATACTCCGGCAGTTTGAGCGGGAGCGAATTACTGCCGGGTATAGTCGGCTGCCCTAAAGGTGGTACAGCCGATTGGTCCTTTAGGATGGACCATAATCGACAGGCCTCAACAGCCGCACTATTAGGCGAGGCCAATATCACCCTGGCCGAACCCGCCCTTATAGAAAAGGTCACCGGTGGACCGCTCGGGTTCTCCGGACCGGTCGGACTCCAAAGTCGCAACGGAGTCCCGATTATTTCGGGAAAGGGCATCACCATTATCGCCGACCACGCGGTAATGTCAATGAGTAACTTCGTTACCGGCGCCAATAAGAAGGATGCCCATCTGCTCAATGTTAATCTGGACCGCGACTTCAAGCCGACCCATGTGGCTGATGTCCGGGTCGTGACCGAGCAAGACCCCTGTCCGGTGTGTCAGTCGCCGCTCAAGATTAATAACGGGCTGGAGGTCGGTCATATCTTCCAACTAGGCACCAAATACTCCAAAGCGCTTGAGGCGATGTTCCTGGATGAAAAAGGCGCCCGGCATCCTGTCATTATGGGCTGTTACGGCATCGGCGTCAACCGCATCATCGCCGCGCTGATAGAAAACGCTTATGACGACAACGGCATCATCTGGTCAACCGAACTCGCGCCTTACAATGTCCTGATTATCTCCATCAACCCGGCCGATAAAACCATTGCCGCCGTTTCTACGGAATTATACGACCAACTCACGGCCAAAGGCATAGATGTCCTCTGGGATGACCGCGATATCTCGCCGGGAGTGAAGTTCAAGGATGCCGACCTGATTGGCATTCCGACCATCGTCACGGTCGGCAAGGGCACCATCAAGGACAGGACCGTGGACATCAAAGACCGCAAGACCGGCCGGAAGCAAATTGTCTCATTTGAGAAGGCAACAGATGTAATAATGACTAATGTCTAATGACGAATGACGAAAGAATGACTAAAGCGCTAATAGCTAATTTAGTCATTAGGAATTTGGCCCGGTTAGCCAGTCAACCGGTAAACCGGCAAACATTTAATGAAACAAACTCGTATCTTAGGCATTGACCCCGGCACCCGGCTGGTCGGCTGGGCCGTCCTGGAGCAATCACCAACCGGGATGAAGGCGCTCAACTACGATGCCATCAAGGCCAAAGGCAACGACTTGCCCCAGCGGCTTAAGACGATTTATATTGAACTGAACAAGATTATCAAACGCTACCGCCCAACCGTGATTTCGCTGGAGAACGTCTTCTATGCCAAGGATGTCCAGGCCACGGTTAAGATAGGCGAAGGCCGGGCGGTTGCGCTGTTGGCCTCGGCCCAGTGCCATATCCCGATTTACGAATATACGCCGGCCGAGATAAAGAAATCGGTCACCGGCAACGGCCGGGCCGACAAGGCCCAGGTCGCCTGGATGGTCAAAAACATACTCGGGATGGAGGAGTTAAAGGCGGGCGATGCGGCCGATGCCTTAGCCATCGCCCTCTGCCATGCGAACAGGACATAATAGTTACAGCGTTAGAATGTTGTAATGTTTCATTGTTCGGGACGGCCCAACATTGTAACTCTGTAACATTGTAACTATGAAACCTATACTGAAGACCGATATTCCCGTGCTCAAGAAACTCGGCCAGGGCAAGGTGCGCGATATATACGAGGTAGGCGAGAACTTGCTGGTAGTCACCACCGACCGCATCTCGGCATTTGATGTGGTCCTGCCGGACGGCATTCCATATAAGGGGGCCGTCTTAACGGCCCTGTCCACCTTCTGGTTCTACCTGATAAAGGACATCACCCCAACGCACTTCATCACCTCCGATTTTGATGAGATAGCCCGGCAGGTGCCGGCCGTAAAACCCTATAAAGACCAGTTAGTCGGTCGGACTATGTTGGTCAAAAAGGCAACCGTATTCCCGGTGGAATGCGTCGTGCGTGGCTATATCGCCGGCTCGGCTTGGGAGGAATACTCCAAGTCAGGCACGGTCCGCGGTGTACAACTGGTTGAGGGATTGAAGGAGTCAGACCAACTCAAGCCGACTCCGTCCACCAAGGCGGAAAAGGGGCATGATGAAAATATCTCATTTGAAAAGATGGCCGAGGTTATCGGCCCTGAACCGGCCAAGGAGTTGAAAGACCGGAGCATCAGGATATACGAAACGGCGCACAAGTATGCGCTGACCAAGGGCATTATTATATGCGACACTAAATTTGAGTGGGGCACGGTAAAAACAACCGGATTAAACAGGATTAAGCCGGATAATCCGTTAAATCAGTTAAATCCTGTTGTTGAAATTACGTTAGTGGATGAGGTGCTCACGCCGGATTCGTCCCGGTTCTGGCCCTCGGACGGCTATTTCCCCGGGAAGAGCCAGCCCTCGTTTGACAAGCAATTCGTTCGCGACTATCTGAAGGTCATCGGCTGGAATAAGACCCCGCCCGCGCCCAAACTGCCAGAAGAGATAATAAAGAAGACTTCGGAAAAATACTTGGAGGCCTACAAGCGGATAACCGGGCAGGAATTGGCCTAATCAGCAGGTCGGGACAAAGGGGTAACTACCCTTGAACTTTGCAACCTTTTGAACCCTTGCGTAGCCGTAGCGCCTGCCCGCCGCAGCCTTGGCGTAGGCGGGGAGTCCCGATAATCATCGGGGCTGGTATCCGGTCAGGGGCGGAACTGAGAATTGTTTACCCGCCTCTGGAGGGCCTGCCACTCCGCAGCCCGTATGGGCGAAGGATGGGTGTTCCCGGAATTCGTAATCTTTGCTTGACAGCGGTTACCATACAAACTATCATATTAGCGTTATTGTATGGTAACCATTATTAAGGCAAGCGAAAGGTTTTAATATGGGCGTGTTAAAAGGCGTGCTTAAAGAAGAGCTTCGGAATTCCCTCCAGATGAAAAATGATTATGAAAGGGAATTGGCTGAATTGCCCAGGGGGAGTTTGGCCAGGAAAAACATCAAAGGCCACAATTATTACTACCTGCAAATGCGCCGAAACGGGAAAGTAAAATTCATCTATAAAGGAAAACTCCCGGACTCGGAAATCGAGAAGTATCAGGAAGCCAAAAAATACCGCGCGAAATACCGGAAGTTATTATCACGGGTAAAAAAACAGATAAGGTTTTTAAGGAGCGCTCTGCGTGGAAAAGAATCAGTATAACTTATGCGTGGAAATCCTGAAACGGCTGCGACACGCCGGCGTTCTGAATGATATCATAGTCATCGGAAGTTGGTGCATTCCGTTTTATTCCGAATATTTCAGGGGCGTAAAATACATATCGGCCATAAAAACGCGCGACATTGATTTGCTCGTTCCCGCGCCGGGAAAACTTAAGGCAAGCGCGGATATCCCCGGCTTGGTAAAAGACCTGGGTTTTGTTATCGGCTACAAAGGAAGCAAGGGGTATATTAAGTTAGAGCATCCGGATTTGGTGATAGAATTCCTGGTGCCGGAAAAAGGCCGAGGCACGGATGAGCCGTATGCTTTGCCTAAGTTCTGAACTCTTGCGAAATGCCCCTTTTGTCATTCTGAACGAAGTCCGCCATAGGCGGACGGAGTGAAGAATCTCCGTTTTATGCGGATTTGGGACGAGATTCTTCGCCCTACGGGCTCAGAATGACACTTTTTGGGTGGTTTACGAGATTCTTCGCCCTACGGGCTCAGAATGACACTTTTTGGGTGGTTTATTTCCCATTTCGCAAGAGTTCAGTAAGTTGGGGCTTAATGCGCAGGCCTTAAGGTTTTTAAATCTGCTTACGGAAAACACGATAAAAATCAACATTCAGGGTATTCCGGTAACGCTTCCGCATCCGGCCAACTTCGCCCTGCATAAACTGATAATATTCCAGAGAAGGAGAAATCCGGACAAAACAGCCAAAGACAAAGAAGCCGCCATAAACATATTAAAAGCGCTGGTTCATAAAGGTGATGTTGATGAAATCAGGAAGGTTTTCGACGCGCAACTATTCAAATGGCGTAAAAAGATAATATTGGGGCTGGAAAAATCACGGGAAAAGGAACTTCTGGATATCCTTCAACCCCGATAATCCCGGCAAAACTATCTTGCACTGCCGCAGAATAAACGGCTGAAAAAATAAATCCGTGCAATCTGCGTAACCGCAGTGCCTGCCCGTCCGTCAGGCGGGGAGTCCCGATAATCATCGGTGCTGGTATCCGGTCAGGGGCGGGATTGAGGATGGTCTGCCCGTCCCGCCGTGGCGGGAAGGGTGTCCCACGAATTGCGGTGTCCCAAGATATGTCTAAAAAATCCATGGTTTCCAAATCGGCGGTACATCCCCCGCTCCCCGTGCTGGAGAAGTTCTTCCATAGAAACGGCTATGTGCGTGTGCAAAATTATAATCTAAAACAAAAACTTGGCGCCAAATACCATAAGGGTTGGGAGGTCCGCTTTGTTCTCAAGACGCCGAGAGAACTCACACAGGTTTACCAATTGCTCTGTGAAGCAGGTTTTAAGCCCGGCAATCCTTTTACAAAACATGGCTGGTTAATTCAGCCTGTTTACGGCAAACAAACGGTTGACTACTTTCTATCTTGAATTCCGGGGAACATACTACCGAATAAAACAGGAACTGGCAAGAGACAGGATTAATCCGTATAATTTGTATAATCTGTGGCTTGGAGAGAGGGACGTGGCCCGCATTTAATAATACGGGGCAGGCGTAAGTAAAATAAATACCGCCCGGGAAATAAGGAAAATAGCCCCTGCCCGCCTCTGGCGAGTATCCATAGAATTAAACGGTTAGCAGGGTGTCCAAAAAGCCTGTCTGCGTGCGGGAACGCACAGGCAGGCCCCTTTTGTCATTCTGAACCCTTCGGCGGTTGTCATTCTGAGGGATGGCGCCAACGGCGCCAGACCGAAGAATCTCCGCCGCCTCATGGTAAACTCCGTGAAGAATCTGCCCTGAGCGAAGGGTCTACTAACAATGTGAATAGAGATTCTTCGGCTCACGCCTCAGAATGACCATGCCATGCCGCATGGCGTGGCACTTTTTGGACACCCTGTTAGAAATTCAGTTCTACATCCCCCCCACCGGTGGGGGGTATGGTAGGGTCTGGTAGGGGGTAGCCCTGAACATCGTAGGGGTTTGCCCACAATCTGGCAGGGGGTAACCGCCCTATTCGTAGGGGTCGCCCGTCATACTCGTAGGTCTAACGACCCCATCTCGTGGGGCATTAGGCCAATACCCGTAGGGGGGTACCACAAACCTCGTCGGGGGTAGCCGCTTTATTAGTAGGGGTCGCCCGCCATACTCGTAGGTATCGCGACCCCATCTCGTGGGGAATTCGGCCAATACTCGTAGGGGTGCTGGACAAAACTCGTAGGGATAACCACCGATACTCGTAGGCATTAGACACTAATTTCGTAGACAACACTCCATAAAAAATGAGAAAAAGATTGTTTTTGTGGTCTTAAAAGAGGATATTTGTTGATTTTAGTTGAGGGCTAATTATAATGACAGGTAAATTATATGCCAAATAAATATCAGGATTGGGATAAGGAAAAGTTAATCGCTGAGATTAAGCGGTTAAAGGAACAGAAGACATATGGCCTGGTCTGGGAACCTAAGACCGAGGAGGTTGTAGAAAAGTGCAAGACCCGATGAAACCGATTATCGTTGACCACAAGGATAAGAATGTTAGAATTGTGGGGAAAGTGGAGCGGGTAATTAAAAATGTATAGTAAAGCAGTCAAATATAAGAAGAAGACAAAAAAGAGACCCCAAATGGTACGAGAATTACAAGCCGAATATCAAGTTGCTACGTTGCCCATGGAAGAAAATCAGTTAGGACCAGTTATAAATAAAATTATCTGCGGTGATTCAGGGGAACTACTAAGGAAATTACCGAGTAATTTCGTTCATTTAATTATAACAAGTCCTCCTTATTTTGGTTGCAGGAGTTATGGCAATGAAACATTAGGCAGAGAAGAATCGCCTTTGGACTATGTTAATAATTTATTGAGATTTACTATTGAATTAAAAAGAGTCTTGCATAAAGAAGGATCTTTTTACTTGAATATCGGCGATGTTTATTTTGGAACCAAAGGGTTTATTAGAAATAAAGGAAGATACGCAAGAAAAACAGATATCCATTACAAAGAACATAAAATAATAAAACCTGATGGTAAATATCTTCAATATAAGCAACTTTTAATGCTCCCCGAAAGAGTTGCCATGGGAATGCAAGAACAAGGATGGGTTTTACGCAATAAAATAATCTGGGAAAAACCTAATCCCGTGCCTTCTTACTCTCCTGATAGACGGTATCCTGTTTATGAACATATTTTTCATTTTGTAAAATCCAGAAGATATTACTTTGATTTAGAAATTGCCAAAAAATTAAACAACCATAGAGACATTTACCGAAATGGTATTGAACCGTTCAAGGAACATCAGGCATCATACCCTGTTTCTCTTATAAAACCTTTAATTCTAACCACTTCAAAAGAGAATGATATTGTGTTAGACCCTTTTATGGGTAGTGGCACTACGGCAGTCGCTGCGATACTTAATAATCGCCGTTTTATCGGACTTGAAATTAATCAGGGGTTTTGCAAGATAGCCGAAGAAAGAATCAAAGAAACACAATCTTTGATAAATAACCGTTTACACCTTCAGGATAAGCAATTAAATTGGAGTAAATCTTATGACGAAAAACAGATTATTTTCTAATAGCGATTATGTCAATTACTTAAAAGCGATTTGTTCGTTATCTAGATTATTTACGGAGTCAAATATTCCTTATTTATATTATAGGGTTGCCGAGAATATATTTTGCAAGGCATTTGGTGCGGAAAATTTATCAAGAGATAATTTAGCATATGATGCGCGTGTAGGCGAGATAGGCATTGGAGTAAAGACATTTATTGATAAAGGAACGAATCCAGAAAAAATTACAGAGTTTAATGTATTTAGTAACCAATTAAGGCGGTTGAATGGTAATGACCTTGCGGTTAAATTAGCGGAATTAAGAAATGAAAGGATTGACTTTGCAAATAGAACCTATGGAATTAAATCGGCTGTTTATCATTGTATCGCGCGAAAAGAAAAGTCATTAAGAATTTTTGAGACAGATTATGACTTAATTGATATCCCTAATATTAAAAAGACAAAATCCCGTGAAGCAAGTATTTTATTTGAGGATGGAAAAAATGAATATTCTTTTAACTTCTCCAAAACCACTTTATTTAAGAAATTTTATACTCCTCGTAATGCACTAATAGTTGACATTGAAATATTAAACGACCCTTTAGCGCTTGTTTTACAATTATTTAATCAGCAAATTACGAAGCTATTAAAACGTAAAATAAAAGGAGTTAATTTTGTAATTTTACCGTTGTACTCTTTAAGGGAAAGTAAAATTGGTCATAAAGTTGTTTCTGCGAAAAGTGGTCTAAATCAATGGAATGCGGGAGGTAGGCCAAGAGATACGGGAGAGGTTTATATTCCTGTGCCTAAGACCATTCACAATAAATTCCCAAGATTTTTCCCGAGTAGAGAAACGCCGTTTAACTTACATCTGCCTACCAGCGAAGTACTAAATGCGAAACTCTGTCAGGAAAACTCAAAAGCATTAATGACTAATCCTAATAATGCGCTTTCAGATTGGTTGTTAAGAAAAGTTTTGAAACTTAAAGACGGTGAATTACTTACCTATGAGCGGCTACGTTTATTAGGAATAGATAGCGTTAGAATTACTAAGATAAATGACCAGAATTTTAAGATTGATTTTACCAAAATTAACAGTTTTGATGACTTTGTAGAAGACAAAGACGAAACCGAGGAGATATATTATGACTTCAGATAACAAACCACTTGAGGAGTTACCGACTCCTCGTTACTCAAAAGAAGAATGCGAAAAGATTGTCCAATATCTTATGAGCGTTAAGAGTGATTTAATTCGGGGATTCCTCGCAAGTCATAATATCCTTGTTTCAGGAAAAAAACAGGAACTCCGTGAACGTGTAGAACAATGTCTCAAGGATGAGGAATTAGAGTATAAGGACTTGGTGAATTTTATAGACACGGTTGCGCCCTGTGGTAAGCAACATATCATTCTTTACGAAGGGCCGGAGTCGCAAGCGAAAAAGTGGAAGACAGACGGATATGTTAATAAGGTGTTAAAAGAAAAAGGGCTTTCAGAATACTTAAACGCCCGGCTGCCCCTGATACTGCCGGAGGTTCTGACTATTTCCTCAATCACCTATAAACCGGGCGAGGAATTGAAGGTCTATGCCGTGGAGCGGCGCGATGATACCGACCGAAGAGAAGACCTTGATAAGGAAGAAACAATAGGCAATGAAAAGATTGAGTTCAGGGCGTATGCGCCCCAGGTCACTCGCGGTGTTGTTATTTTCACCTGGGATTTTCTTGGCAATACTGCGATGCTCCAGATTTCGCAACTGCCCAGCGGCTCGGCATACGAAGGAAAAGAGGAGAAATTTGCCGGGTTGATTAACGGCTGTTTAGATATGAACCAATTTGAGAAGATAGACATAAGGAGGGCTGTTAAAAAACTCAATCAACTGGAGGCGGAAGACAAGCCGGAGGCGCGCTCGCACAGCATCGGCTATCACTCTCCCGGCGGCAGGAAACTTGATATCAAGAGCCCCTCATTGAGCCAGTCAGTTTTAGGCGAGAGTGCCTGGGACCACGGCTTAGGCGAGATACGAAAAGGGTCAATCGGGCACAGCGGCAACTTTTACTGGCTTGAGTCTTCCCAAAGCCCGGTTGACCATAACCCGCTTGAAGGAGAAGTCCATACTATCATTGTTGGCAGTAAAAGTCGGATAAATTTCACCACGCCCAATAGAAAAGAAGATATAGAGTATGTTCTTTCCAGAGTGCGAGCGCTTAGCAAGTAGACATCCTGACTTGAAAGATATAATTATCCGGATAGACGAATTATTGTCATCCTGCGGGCATTCGTCTGTTTTTAATCCGGATGACATCGCCAGTTTATTCGGGGAAAGGGAAAGCCGTATCCGAGGTGTCTTTGAGGGTCTGGTAAAAACGGGTTTAGTCCAAGAGGTAAAATATTTGGAATGTCCTGAATGCGAGACCCTGCTGGAGATTGCGTCTCGTGAAAAAGCCATAGAGAAAGAAGAAGATTTTGAATGCACGCAATGCCAGAAAGACCTTTCCGGCTTGGCTCTTACTGAAACTACGAGGTATAGATTAAATCCGGCAATTAAAAATGTCCGGATAAGTCAACCAGTCCAACAGTCCGCTCCAAAAACAGAACCTTCCCCCAAAATATATTCTTATGTTATTACCGAGAATGACCGCCAAGACCTGACGCAAGAACTGTATAAGAATTTTATTGGCGATGTTGAGAAGAATCATTCTTACGATATGTTTATTGACGGCGTCAGAGATAATCGTCCCTGTTATAAAAAAGATAAAAACGGAAAAATAAAAAAGAGTAATCTTACTATAATAGGATTTGCAATTACCCGGGAATATATTGAAACTGGTAAAGCAATGCTTCCGGGCGCTACAGAATCAATCAAGCAATATAATAAAGCCGCAAAAGAAGCAAAAGAAGCCCGTGGCGGGCGACTTGACAAGGAGAAAATTGGCGATGGCACAGCGCTGGATTATTTGGAAGATGCCCGCCGTAAGGTGGACATTAATCTTGGGCAAGGTAAGGGGTTTCGTGCATTTAAGCGCGGCAAAGAAATAAGCATATCTACCGCGTCCGACATCTTCCAGTTCAAGCCGCCACCAGACCTAAAATATGCTCTTATCTGCCCTGCCGAATCTCTCTCATCTACTCCATTGGCTACGGATAAAAAATAAAAGACCCCTCTTTCCCATTACCGGTTAGATAATAAATTTCCTGTCAAAATCCTCTGGTCATCCCCTCATTTTCCCCTCGTCTTTGTGTAATATATGGTTAGGGAACACATAAGGTGTTTCTGGAAGGAGTATATTACTATGATAGATGAAAAATGCTATGCGAAATGCTTCAGCGCAAAGGATTTTGAGAAACTGCTCAGACACGGGGAAACCAATGATATGGAATGGTTCAGACCTGTCTTTGGATTGCTTCAGAATAAGATAGGATGGTTAAGACAGGAGCAATTCTCTAAACCCGGCGGTATTGTGGAGAGTATCGTTGCATTCCAAGGATTAAAGGAACTGAATATCAGGAATGAAGTTACAGATAAATTAGTGAAGATATTCAGACGCAACCCGGCAATCAGGGAAGGTATGATATCATATCTGTTTCTATTGATGATACCGCCACTGAAGAATATCGGCTGTCATTATTGTGAAACAATTATGCCGGTCTATGACCCTTTTTCTGAGGCGTATTTTGGGGATTATAAGGCAATAGCCAAGGGTAAATTTAAGAAAGGTGACATCATACTGGCAAGTATTATCCGCCGTGTCAGGGCGCATCTCTTTCGTTTATCCCAAAGGGAAAGCAAACTCAACCGATTCAGAAGTAGTATATCAATAGAAGAGATTGAACAAAGTCTTGATAAGGATGATGATTGGGAATAATAGCCACAGATAAAAAATAACCTGTGGCAAGAAAGGACAAACTTATGTTTAAGTCAATGTCCGGTTTCTGGCGGAAGGTTGTTAAGGCGATAATTGAAATCGTCTTGGACCTGCTCCAGAAAAGGAACCACAGATGAACACGAGCCACAGATTACACAGATTCGCTTTGTGGACTTTGTGGTGAAAACAACCACAGTCCGGTCGGGGCTGTCTACAGGTGCCACCCCGAAACAACATCGGGGAGCAAGGCACAGACAGCCCCTCCGGCTGTTTATATAAACAACGGAATTTAACCGATTGAACAGATTTTCCGTTCAATCCTGCTTAATCCTGTTGTTAGAAAGGAAACGAAAATGATACACACTAAAATACTGGTTCCGGTTGCGCCGTCCGTGACGCCGCACCCGGATATGTCCACCAAGCGCGTGGAGACGCTCAAGAATGATGCGGAGATTATCAATGACCGGCGTAAGGCCCGTGTGCCGGACGAGGGCACCTATGCCCAGTTGATTTCTCCGGCGGCGGATAAGTTTAAGGAACGGGTTAACTTCCCGACCCCGACCCAGGGAGACCGTAACGCCGATGACATCTACACGATGCAACGTTCCAAAATCACCAGGGCCTACACCAAATATAACGATGGCCTTGACTATGCCTTTGAGGAGGTGGATGGAGTCGTTGCCAAACGGTTTAAGGACAAGGTTGACGCCTCGCAGTCCAACTGGGACGAAGAGGCGGCCAAAGGGACTTTACGATTTACCGGCTCACGCGCCAGAGGCCGTCAGGTTGCATCCGTGATGGGTTACTGGCTGACCGGCGACCAGCAGGCGCTTCAGCGACTGCCGGAAGGCTCCATTGTTGTGGCCGGCGGTCCTTATGACATCGCCCTGGCAGACCTTAAGGCAACCTTAAGGACGTCTATGACCCAAATCCTCGTCCAGACCGGGATAATTATCTCGGAGTCGGGCTATCACCCGGATATGTTCACCCGGCATAACACTAGAATTAAGAATATGCTGGAGAAACTGTCCGACCCGCTCAAGGCCGCGGCCTGGGTAACAACCAGAATAGCGGATAAGTCCTACTGCGTCTGGTTCGTGGAGGACGGGCAACTGAAACTGGAGACACAGATTTATACGGCGTAGCGTGAAACCACAGATAAACACAGATGGACACGGATTAATCTCTGTGTCCTCTGTGCCTCTGTGGATAATGGAGATAAGACAATGAAGCAATGCGAAGCATTAACCAAGAAAGGTAAACGGTGTAAAAACCCGGCTTTCTATCTGGATGAAGAAACCAAATTGTATGTATGTCCCGATCATAAGTTCGGGAATGCGAAAGGAGTGAATCATTATGGCAAGGACTTTGTACGACCGACTCAACGAAATCAAAACCAAGCACTTAAACCCGCAATCGGTTACGGGCGAAAAAGTCGCGCTTAACGCGATAGAGGAAAAGCATATCAAGGATAACTCGGTCACCAGGCGCAAGATTGTTGACGGCGTCATCGGCAAGGACGAGATAGCGGACGGCTCGGTTGTTACCAGCAAACTGGCCGGCAGTGCCGTAACCACGGACAAGATAGCGGATACGGTGATTAGCACGGCCAAACTGCAGGATGGCAGTGTTACCGCGCCCAAGATTGCATCCGGCGCAATCACCACGGATAAGATTGCTAACGGCGCGATTACCAGGGACAAGGTGGCCGACCGTTCAGTTGGAACCGATGATTTGGTGGATGGCGCTGTGACCAATCCCAAGATTGCGACCAATGCGGTAACGCAAGGAAAAATTGCGCCAAATTCTATAGGTGGTAGCGAGTTGATAGACGGCGCAGTTGCCGAGCGGGAACTATCTTCAGCCGCAGTAACACCGGTTAAACTATCCGCCATTGATGCGCCCGCAGACGGCGAGGTGCCCGCCTATAATCAGGCACAGGCAAAGTTTGAGTGGAAACCGGCCGCTGGTGTGAGCCGACCATTAGTCCCGCCAATCGCCACTGCAGAAATAGGAGACGCCCAGGTGACACCGGCGAAACTCTCATTTACTCCGGTCAGCAGACCGCTTGTCCCGCCGGCTACCCCTGCTGAGATGGAAGACAGATTCTCCATCGCCCTGAACGTCCTGGTGTTTTCTAATCTCACTAATGCCTCAGTGCCGAATACCGAGATAGACGTTTCGGGATACGTGCCACCGGATACGAGATACGCGATATGCGTTATGACGCACGCGGGCGCCAGTACGATACTCTACGGCTACAAGGCCCAGTTTTATACCAAGCCGACCGTTGACCCGGCCCCGCTGTATCGGTTAGACACGGCGGCTAAGGACTTCACCAATTACCTGACGGTGTTAGTTCCGTTGGACGCGAACAGACGTTTTGTAACATCAGTATACCGTGACGGTGTAACTACTACTGCAGAATTATACTTGATGGGGTATGTCAGGTAACTCAGCCCCGCACATAATAAGTTATGTACGGGGTCTAAGACCCAGTAACGCTCTCCCGACATTCGTCGGGATTGCTAACTGGCTCTAAGAGAAGTTTGTGACCAGCGTTTACAGGGATGGGGTGACCACGGCCGCAGAGTTGTATCTAATGGGCTATATCAGGTAGGTAAGGAAAAATGGAAAAAGTGGGAAAAGGGGAAATTACCATTTTTCCTTCTTTCCCCTTTTTCCTTTCGTGTTTTCGTGGTATGGTTCTTGGTGCCTTTGTGGTGAAGCCAACTCTAAGTCGGATGGACCAGCCAGATGCCGGCGATAATCAGGATGGTGCCGATGACGCGCATCAATGTGACCTGCTCGCCCAGTATCAGCACGCCCAGGATGACCGTGACCAGCGGATAGGTGGCCGTGACCGGCACGACCTTGGAGGTGGCTCCGAGTTTCAGCGCCGCGAAGTAGGTGAGCATGGCCAGCAGTCCGGCCGTGACGCCGGTGAATGCGAATAGCAGCATCGTTCGGGGCGAGGTGTTGAGCACTTCCTTGATTTTACCGGTGGCCAGCACCGCGATGACCAGTATGAACGTCACGGTCATATTCCGGAAGATGAGCCCGATGAACGGTTCGGCGCCCTGGAGAGCGCGCTTTTCTATTATCGGCGTGACACCCCACAGCAGGGCCGTCAGAATTAGGAGTAAAATGATATTAGACTGCATTGTTAAACGAATATAAGGAGACCATGAAACCATGATAATTTTCTTGGTTTCCTGGCTTCCTTATAAAGGGTCTACATAAGCGGCGGCCCGCCTACGCTATGGCTTCGGCGAGGCAATTATATAAAATTTACATTAATGGAGGCAGCGTCAAAGCCGGATGGTTCACCTTCTGCAGGTGCGCCACGACTTCTTCCTCGGTGGTGGCAATGGTCTCATCCGCAATCAGGTCAAGCAGGTTAGGCACGCCCTCGGCCTTGGCCCGCGCTTCAAACAATACTCTTAAGTCATCCTTAAGCGCCTTGGGCATCCAGACCAGCCGCTTGATACCGCCTTCGGCCAGCAGGAATTTCTTGCTGACCACATAGCGTTTGCTGTGGCCGACGAAGCCGGGTATCTGCTGTCCGCCGCCGACCGTGCCGGCCAAGGTGGAGAATTTCATTCCGCAGGGTGTCATCCCGGCGAACTCGCGACTGACCGTCATCACGCCGTTGGCCAGCGGCAGCACCGCGGCGATGCATTCAAAACAGCCGCACGAGGTCATCGGCTCGGACATAATGCTGTAGGCGCTCATCGCCGAAATCGCCTTGCGGGACGATTGGAGGATGAATTCGTTACAGCCCTTCCACTGTCCTTTGAGGGCATCCACGGTATCGCCTTTAGGCACGGGCTGGTTTGGCCCGCGCGGGTTAATCTCATACGACGCCTTGCAGGTGAACCAGTTATAAGAGCCGCACAGCCCGGTCCGTTCCGGCGAGACGACGCAGACGTGGGTCGGCGCAAAACTCTGGCACAGCAGGCAGGAATAGAATGTATCGGTGGATTCGTCGGTCATAGAACCGACCCGCTCATCGCGTTTGTTATAGGCTTTCTTGGCTATCTCGCGCCATTTGAGCACGTCTTCCTGCTTGGTGTAAATCTTGACCTGGACCTTGTCCACAATGGCGCCGAATTCGGTATGGAACTGGGCGTGGATAATCGTGCCGATGTGGGCAATCTTGAAGCCTTTTTCCTTGGATTCCTTGCTGATACGAATCCAGTTCTGGTCGCGCTGGCCCATATGGAATACGCCCTGGGCCTCGTTGATGAAGTTGTGCAGGCGCCGTTCCAGGACCGGCTCAAAATCCTCCTGCATCTTGCGGCCGGCCACTTCGGCCACGATGCCGATGGGCAGTTGCGTGCCGGCCGGGACATCGGTGATTTCCGGGCCGATGACTTCAATCTTATTGTCGGTCACCTCGTTGATGCTCTTGCTGGTGACGAACTCAAAGGCGGGCGTCTTGTTGCCGCCCATTTCCACCCAGGTATCCTCGCCCCGGATGCGTTCGCCTTCAAAGGCCGCCCCGTAAGAAACCGGAATCGGTATTTTATGGACCTGTATCTTTAAGCCCCTGACCTCCACCGCCTTCTGAATCATTTCTTCCGGCTTGACCGGAGAAACGACGTGTTCGTAGGTGCAGACGCCGGTGGGTAGAATCTGGCCGATATCGGTTTCGGAGATGGCCGGGAAGCCGTAATTAATCGCGCCGGCGGCCTGGGCGTGCTTTTCGTCATCCACCTCGCCGAAGGCCAGCACGAACGCGAAGATACGCATCTTGTTGTATTTGAGGTTGCGGGCGTAATCGCCGGGTTTGACGCCGCCGAACGATAGCGCGGCCCGGGTGGCAAAGCCGAGCGCGTGAATCGTGGACGTAACATCGCTGCCGAACGGCACCAGCCGCGTTTCCCAGCCCATCTGGACGCCGGCCTCCCTGAGTTGGTCGGCCATACTTTTGCCGTTATTAGAGGCGGACATAAAGACATATAAGTTCTTTTCCTGCAGTTCGCGGGCAATCTTGACGGCCACCTCGGTTGACGGGCAGGCGCCGACGCAGGCGGCGAATCCGGGCGCCGTGCCGTCCACGAATTCTATCCCGCGCTTGCGCATTATCACGTCATCGGCCGCGCCCAGCCAGAAGTTGCCGTCCTCCGGACAGTTTTCCATTACGGTGTAGGGCAACGGGTCCTGCAGGTATTTGAGCGATTCTATGATTTCATCCGCAAACAGGGCGGCCATCCCGCAGTCCAGGGTATGACCGAGATAGGGCACCCATTTATTTTCGTCCGGAATGGGATGGAGCAGGGATTTGGCCTTGTCCAACAGCGGCTGGAGTCCGCCCACGGTATTGATATTCATTCCGAGCATGCCGTGCGAGATGGGCAGATAATAGCCGGTATTGGGGAATTCCACTTTCTTGTCCGGCCCGTGTTTCTTGAGCGCGTCGCTGAATTCCTTTTCGGCGCGGGAGACGAGTTTATGCGCCCCGCGAATGGCGCGTGTGGCGATTAATTTGGACATAGCGACCTCCTGTTACAATGTTTCAGTGTTTTATTGTTTTAATGTTACTGTCGCCTGAATTTCTCTCCCTTGATACCGCTTTTGATCAGATAATCTATAAACCTTTTCAGCATTATTGATATATGGTTAGATAATGCCATGCCGTTGTAGATTCAAACTCTTCGGTCGTAATATATTTCTGGTTTCGGGCGATATATAATTGGGTACGCACTTCTCCGGCCGAGCCCTTGGCCACAAATAAGAATTGGATAAACTCTTTATTAGAACCTCTTTCAAACCCTTCGGCGATATTGGAAGGAACTGAAACAGCGGCGCCACGAATTTGTTCCGCCAATTTGCGGTCTTTGTTAAATAATGGGCTTCTGGTCAGTTCGTAAACTTTATCGGCTAACTCTATTCCTTTTTGACAGACTTGCAAATTCTCAAATCTCTTTATTCCCATATAACACTAAAACATTAAAACATTGTAACAATGTAACCGGTTAAACTTCCAGCGCCCTTCTGGCTTCCATATCATACAACTTGCGTTCCTGCGCCTTCTGGATGCCCAGCGCCTCGCGCTTCTTGTTGATATGGTCAATAATCATCGCGGCCATTTGTCCCGCTCCACGGGACTCAAAGGCCCATTTGCCTTTATATATTTTTTCGTATTCCTCAAAGAGGTATTTGGTCAGGGTCGGACTGCCCGTGGTCGGCCAGGTGACGCCGAAGACGACCAGCGCGCCTGAAGTAACAAAATATTGCCCAATCGCAATGGCCTTTTCAGACATCCATTCGGGCGCGCAACCGGCCACCGGTAAATCGGAGATATCGTTGCCCAGACCGCCTTCGCGGACCATCTCGGTGCAGGCAACGAGTATGCGGCTGTTATCAACGCAGGCGCCGCAGTGTAATACCGGCGGCATTCCGACTGCCTCGCAGACCTCTCTTAAGCCCTTGCCGGCCATCGTGGCCGCTTCCGGAATCAGCAGCCCTTCCTTGGCGCAGGCAATGGCCGAACAGCCGGTCTGGACCACCAGGATATCGTTACCGATAAGTTCTTTGACCAGGTTAATATGAACGTCATCGTGCTTGACCCGCGGGTTATTGCAACCGACCACGCCGACCACGCCCCGGATGCGGCCGTTGATGATATTGTCGTTGAGCGGACGGTAGGATGCCCGGAATGAGCCGCCTAACATATAATTAATCGTTTCGTGCGAGAAACCGGCTATCAGGTCGGTGGTTTTATTGGGGATATTGGTCTTGCCGCGCTTGGGATAATTTTCCACGGCCGTCCGGACTATGGTCTTGGCGATATTGAGGGCATCGTGTTCGTTGAATTCTATATGAGTAGCGCCCTGGATTTTGACCGTGGGCGAAGTAGTAATCAATTTGGTATGAAAACACTCAACCAGCCGGCCCAGGGCGGGCATAATGCACTGGACATCAACCACCATCGCCTCAACCGCGCCGGTGGCGATGGCCAGTTCCTGCTGGAGGAAATTTCCGGCCAGCGGGATGCCGTGACGCAGGAGAATCTCGTTACCGGAACAGCACATCCCGGCGATATTGATTCCCTTGGCGCCTTTCTGCTTGGCCAAGTTGACTAGTTCCGGGTCGCGGGCGGCCACGGCTACCATCTCGGCCATCAGCGGATTGTGGCCGTGGACGATAATATTGACTTGGTCGTTTTTCAGGACGCCCAGATTAACCTTGCTGCGCACCGGCACGGGCGTGCCGAACATAATATCCTGCAGTTCGGTGGCAATCATGGAGCCGCCCCAGCCGTCAACCAATGAGCAGCGGCTACCCTGGAGCATCAGGTTTTTATAGTCGGCATCGTCGCCCATATGGGTGCGCGACATCATCTCCACGATTTCGCGGTCAATGCCGCGGGGCGTGACGCCGGTTTCTTTCCAGATTTCCTGTCGTTTCTGGGGCGCGCGCTTAATCATATAAAGCCCTTTTTCGGTGCCGAATTCGCCGATGGCCTTCTGGCCCAGTTCTTCGGCTACTTTGTTAAAGGGTTTGTCCTTGGTGTCCCCGCCATAAGTGGCGGGGTCTCCACCGACAATGCCGAACTCGGCCGCGACTTTGAGCAGTTTGGGGACATCCTGTATCTTGTAGCCGGGCACATCGCCGCGGGCAGCGGATAAGAACGTGTGGGAAACGTGGCGCGAATGCTCGCAATGCGCCGCGGTGCCGGCCGCTATCATCCGGCAGAAGTTGCGGGCCGCTACCGTGTTGATATCAGCGCCGCAGACGCCTTTGATCTCGTCCGGTTTCTTGGGATTGAACCGGCAGGGGCCCATGGCGCAGTGCTTGCAGCAAGCGCCCACCTCGCCGATGGGACAGGGCTTTACCTTCTGCGCCCGCTGGAAAGCCGTGTCGTAATTGCTTTCTGCGGAGTATTTGAGCATTTCTATGGTGGCTTCACAAACGGAATTCTCGTTCGTCTTTTCGGCAGTTGGACTCATAATATTATTCCTTTCTATACCACGAAATCACGAAACAGTGGAAGGCACAAAATTACCTTTGTGTCTTTGCGCTTTGGTGGTCAGGTATCAGGGCGAGATTGATTTTATCTATCTCTTTGTTAACCCTTTCGTCCTTCTCCTGCGTATTAGATGTTTCTTTTAACGAATTAGAATACGGTATAATACCGATGACTTTTATGTTGTCAATATTTTCCGTTATAAAAGTGGCATCCTGAGGCGAGGCGACCTTGTTACCAATTGCACAAACTCGTTTTATGCCGATTTGATTTGCTAAATCTTTGATTCGCCGGGCGGCCTGGATGCTCCGCATACCGGGTTCTACCACGGTTGTCAAGCAGTCCACCGCATCGGTCGTGCTCCGGCCAAGATGCTCCACGCCGGCCTCCATATCCATAATTATGCGCTCGTTGCGGTCCAGGATAATATGGCGGACCAGCGCTTTGATAAGCGTGCTTTCCGGGCAGGCACAGCCGCCACCGCCGGTCTTGACGCCGCCCATCACGATAAGTTTGATACCGTTATGTTCCACGGCAATTTTGTCGGGCAGGTCGTCCACGTGCGGGTTGAGGTTGAACATCTGGCCGAACGAGCCGGGCTTGGCGCCGGTGCGTTCCTCAACCAGTTCGTTCATCCGGCTGAGCGGAACTATTTTATCCGGATTGGGAAACCCGAGCGCCGAGGCCAGCGACGAGACCGGGTCGGCGTCTATGGCCAGAACCTTGAACCCGGCGGCAACCCAAGATTGGGCCAGGAGAGCCGCTATAGTAGTTTTGCCCACGCCGCCCTTACCGCTGATGGCTATCTTCATTATAAGTACACTGATTGAGCAGAACTTGTCCCGCTCCAGCGGGATTAAACAGATTGGTATATTATCTTGAAATACTTAAGCGGTCAACTAATAAACAATTCCGCTGAAGCGGGACAAGCAGAAAGTTCTTGATATTCCCGGGCAGTTTTATATATTTGGCACAGAGGGGGCTACGATGGTTGATGTTACCAATGTCTTCTTGAAGAAGTTCGTCCTGGCCGTCTGCCAGGCGTTTGAACTGCTGAGCCGACGGATTCACCTGCACCAGCAACGGGTCACCATTATCTGCCTGAACCTGGCCAACCGGCTGAAATTAAGCCCGGCCAATAAGACCACTTTATTCTATGCCGGCCTGATGCACGATATCGGCATCTTTCTGGCTCGCCGCAAGATTGATATCCTGAACTTTGACTGCGAGGATATCCTGCCTCATTGCGAAGAGGCGTATTCAATGCTCAACCGGATTGAACTGCTGTGTGATGCGGCAGTTCCGATCCGCTATCACCACGATAATTGGTCTGGGCCGAACGAGTCGGGGTTAGCCAAAGACAAAATCCCGCTGTTAAGCCAGATAATCCGTCTGGCCGACCGGATGGAGGTTTTGATACGGGATGATAAAGGCCCGGCCGCCCAATCAACCGAGATTCTGAACAAGATTAAACACCACAGAGGCACATGGTTCAATCCACAGTTGGTGGATGCTCTGCTGGAATTGACTGGGGAAAGGGTGTTCTGGCTGACGCTCACGCCAGAGTTCACGGATAGTTTCCTGAACGAGTTTGCGCCTGAAGATACCCGTAAGGTTACGTTGGATAATATGATAGAAGTGGCCTCGGTCTTTGCCCAGATAGTGGATTACAAGAGCCATTACACCAAGGGCCACAGCGTGGCGGTAACATCGCTGTCGCTGAAAATCGGCATTGCGATGCGCTGGTCTAAATCGGACCTGAAACGGCTCTGGGCCGCGGCGCTACTGCACGACCTCGGCAAACTGGCCATCCCCAATGAACTGCTGGAGAAATCAGGCGCGCTGACGCCGCAGGAATACGAGATTATCAAGCGTCATCCCTATTTCGGCTATGTGATACTGAATGCCATTCCCGCCTTTGACGAGATTGCCGAGTGGACGCTTTTCCACCACGAGCATCTTAACGGCAAGGGCTATCCCTTCGGCGTGGATACGGACAATATTCCGCAGGGGGCGCGCATCATTGCCGTGGCCGATAAATATACCGCGCTGACCGAAGAACGGACCTACCATAAACGGACCTCGCCGGAAAAGGCGCTCCAGGTTCTTGAAGAAGAGGCCCGACAGAACGTGATTGATAAAAAGATACTGGATGTGCTCAAAAACATTGTCCGCAAGAATATAGCGTATCTTTGAACCATACCACGAAAGCACGAAAACTAGAAGACACGAAATGGTTTCGTGTTTTGGTTATTTCGTGTTTTCGTGGTATGGTCTTCAGGCGGGCAGGCCTTCGTATGCCTTGATAACCGCATCCGGCGCGCCGGTTATCAGCGGCTTGCCCCTGTCCAGCAGAATCACCCGGTTGCAGAGCGTCCGAACATCGCTCATCGCGTGCGAGACAAATACTATCGTAACGTTCTTCTGCCGGAACGAGAGCATTTTATCCTGGCATTTCTTCTGGAATACGGCATCGCCCACCGCGAGTATTTCGTCAATGAGCAGGATTTCCGGGTTGAGATGCGCCACCACGGAAAACCCCAGCCGGGCCAGCATCCCGCTGGAATACATCCGGATGGGCTGTTCAATGAACTCGCCGATTTCGGCAAATTCAATTATCGCGTCCATACGTTTCCTGACCTCCTTGCGGGTCATTCCCAGGATAATGCCGTTGAGCAGGATATTCTCCCGCCCGGTCAGTTCCGCGTGGAAGCCCATCCCGAGTTCCAGGAAGGGCGAGACCCGGCCGCGGAGCGTAATCCGGCCGGATGACGGCTTGAGCACGCGGGCCAGCAGTCCCAGGGTGGTGCTTTTGCCGGAGCCGTTGCGGCCGATAATGCCCAACCGCTCGCCCGGCTGGATGCTGAACGATAACTCCTGCAACGCCTGGAACCGGGTGCTCCTGAATGATTTGATGGCGCTGGGCAGATGAAAGATAAACTGCTTTATCCCGCCGGTGATGTGGTGATACATCGGGTAATACTTGGAGACCTTGTCAAAAACAATAACCGGTTCGCTCATATTTAATCAGTATAATCCGTGGTTTATAACACCTCCGCGAAACGCCAGCGCAACCCCCTATATATATAATAGCCGATAGCAAATATCAGAAGCGCCGGCCCGAGCGCTTTTAAGACCAGCATCATATCCACCGAGCCCTTCATAAACAGGTTCTGCCACGAGACTACCAGCGGGGTGAACGGGTTAAAATTATTTACAATAAAGATTAGTGTAGCGTATTTTTTCTTGTCTATTAAATCTATCGTATAAAATATCGGTGTGCCGTAGAAAAGAGCCGTTATCAGGAGGTTATTGATGCGCTCCAAGTCTCGGAAGAACAGGTTCAGGGATGCCAGCGTCATAGAGAGCCCGCAGATAAGGAAAAACTGGATGACGCACAGAAGCGGTATTCCGTAAAGCCAGACCCAAGACGGTTGCTGGCCGTAATAAAACACGAACACAACGATGACCGGCACGGATAACAGGAAATGAATCATATTATTCAGGACATCGGCCAGAATCACCACCTCTCTGGGGAAGGCAGTCTTCTTGATAAGCGATGCGTTGGAGATAAACATAAACGGCGCGGCACCGATGGAATTGGTCACCCACTGCCAGGGGAAAAGGCCGGCTATCAGGAAGAGGGTGTAATTTTCTATCTGGATTCTCATTATCACCTTAAAAGCCAACAACGAAATTATCGTATAAAAGAGCGGGTGGGTAATGGACCAGAGGTAACCCAGAAAGGTGTTCTTATAGCGGACCTTGATTTCCTTCTGGGTCAACACCAGCACCAAGTCCTTGTAGTATTCCAAATTCATACTGATAGTCTCGAACGGGGTAAATCAGGGAAGAATTTATCCGGTTATCGGTTATAGATACCAGCCGGCTCCTGAGGTGTCAAGAAGTTGTTGTCTGTAGCAAGAACCGCTTTTGGCGGTCTCAACTCCGTCCGAGTTCCCAGATAAGATGGTCTATCTGCGGTATGAGTAATTTAGATAAGGCGAGTTTGACCGCATCGGGCGAGCCGGGCAGGGCGCAGAGGATAGCGGGCTTACAATTCCGGATTTGGCCGGCGATACCAAGGAACGCCCGGCTCATCAGGGCAGTTGAACCGATTTCCTTGTAACTCAGCATCCTGAAAAGTTCGCCGAACCCTTCCAGGGTCTTTGATAACAGCGGCGCTATCGCCTCAATGGTCACATCTTTATTGCCGCATCCGGTCCCGCCGGAGGTGATGACCAGTTGCACTACGACACTACGAATCAGGTCTTTAATGTGGCGTTGAATCAGCTTAAGGTTATTGGGGATAATGGTTTTGATGACGCATTTATGCCCCTGGCGTTCAAGAAGGTTGGTAATAACTTTCCCGGTCCGGTCGGTTTTCTCGGTGCGGCTGTCTGAGGTGATGACGATGGCAAAGTTAACCTTGGCCCGCGGCAAATCTTTATGCGCCATAATCTGTGGTTTATATATCCAGGTATTTCACTTCCAGCGCGTGCTTTTCAATGAAGTCGCGCCGGGGCTCAACTACCTCGCCCATCAGGATGGTAAAGATGTGGTCGGCCTTGACTGCGTCTTCCATATTAACCTTGAGGAGCGTGCGCCGGGCCGGGTCCATTGTGGTTTCCCAGAGTTGTTCCGGGTTCATCTCGCCCAAGCCCTTATAGCGCTGGAGTTCAATCCCGCGCTGGCCGGCCTTGCGGACGCCTTTAAGAATATCCCGAATAGAATGTATGCCACCTATTTCTACACTCTTCTGCGAACCTTTCTTTTCCTCTGACTCGGGTTGGACCCTTAGATGATAGGCCTCACCGTTATTCCCGGATGGGGCAAAATAACCGGCAATGACAAGGTCGTGTTTTTCTATCTCCTTAATCAGATGTTCTATTTCCTTGTTCTGCGGGAACTCCACATATTTAAGCGTGAGCCCTTCTTTAGCGGGGCGTCGGCCGTTGGTGAGCGCCTGGATTTCTATATCGTCCTCATAGGGCAGGAGCGAAATCTCTTTCTTGAGTTTCTTTTCGGTCTCTTTGATGTATTTATTCAATTCCTTCTCGTCGCGGAAGAACTGCTCTTTGGACGGAGTCTCTTTCTTATTTTTTTCCTCGGCCTGTTCATCGGCTGACGGAGCCAGCACCAATTTTGTATAGTAGAACGGCAGTTTGCCGGTTTTCTCGGTGCGGCTGGCGAAGTATTTGAGCGGCGAGACGCCGGCTGATTGAATCGTCTGGATATGTTCTTCCAGTTCCGAAAGCGCGTGGACGAGTTTCTTCAAGCCGCCCTCTTCAATAACGAACCGTTTTTGTTTCTTGCCCTCGCTTCGGACCACTTCCAGCGCAGAATCCGAAAGACCCAGTCCTATCAAGGTCTGGTTCATCTCCTTTTCGCTGATGACATACTCCTCTTTCTTGCCGCGCTTGACCTTATAAAGCGGCGGCTGGGCGATATAGAGATGGCCTTTTTCTATCAATACGGGCATATGCCGGAAAAAGAATGTCAACAGCAGCGTCCTGATATGCGAGCCGTCAATATCGGCATCGGTCATAATAATAATCCGGCCGTAGCTGGGCGAGCATCTTTTCTATGCGTGCTTTTTCCACGTTGAGTATTTTGCCTTTGATGGGCAGAACCGCCTGGAAGGTGCGGTCGCGGGCCTGTTTGGCCGAGCCGCCGGCCGAGTCGCCTTCCACGATATAAAGTTCAGTGGATGCTGTATCCTTTGACGAACAATCGGCCAGTTTGCCGGGCAGTCCGCCCGAGAATAATGCGTCCTTACGGCGGGTCAGGTCGCGGGCCTTCCGGGCCGCCTCGCGGGCCCGGGCGGCCAGTGTCACCTTGCCGATGACGGATTTGGCAGTGGATGGATGCTCCTCCAGATAACTGCCCAGCCCGTCATTCACCAGCGCCTGGACCATACCTTCTATCTCGCGGTTGCCGAGTTTGGTCTTGGTTTGGCCCTCAAACTGGGGATTGGGCAGTTTGACATTGACAATGGCGGTCAGCCCTTCGCGGTAGTCGTCGCCCACCGGCAGGCCGTCTGCTTCCTTGAATGCCCCTTGGTTCTTGCCGTAGTTATTGAATGTCCGGGTCAGGGCAGTTCGGAACCCGGATAGGTGTGTGCCACCTTCTATTGTTTTGATATTATTGGCAAACGAAAAGAGGTTCTCGTTATAGCCGTCGTTATACTGGAGCGCGACTTCTACATAGACCTCGCCGTCCTTCTTCTGGAAATAGATAATATCATTATGAATCCGTTTCTTGTTCTGGTTGAGGTGTTCCACGAAGGCCTTGATGCCGCCTTCATATTTGAAAGTCTCGGTTTTGCCGCTTCGTTCATCCATTGCATTGATAGAGACGCCCGGGTTAAGGAAGGCCAGTTCCCGCAGGCGGGTGGCAACCGTCTCAAAAACGAATTTGATTTCCGGGAAGATTTTGGCGTCGGGCTTGAAAGTTACTTTGGTGCCTTGCTTGGCGGTCTTGCCTCGTTTTTCTACCTTGGTGGCCGGCTTGCCGCGCTCGTATTTCTGGAAATACTCAAAGCCGTCGCGCCAGACTTCCACGGTCAGCCATTCGGACAGGGCATTAACCACTGAAACACCTACGCCGTGCAGACCGCCGGAGACCTTGTAGGTCTTCTGGTCAAACTTGCCGCCCGCGTGGAGCATCGTCATCACCACCTCCAGGGCGGGTTTCTTCTGCTCCTTGTGCATATCCACCGGTATGCCGCGGCCGTCGTCGGTAACGCTGACCGTCTCGCCTTTGTGGACGACAACTTTAATATTCTTGCAGTAACCGGCCAGGGCTTCGTCAATGCTGTTGTCCACCACCTCGTTGACCAGGTGGTGCAATCCGCGCGCGGTGGTATCGCCGATATACATCGCCGGGCGGGTCCGCACGGCCTCTATGCCGCCCAGCACCTTGATGTGCGTGGCATCGTATTTCCCGCCGGCCATCGCCTCTTTTTGCTTTGGTTCGGCTGTTGTTTTGCCTTTAGCCGTTTTTGCTTCTTTGGTCTTCGGCATAATTTCTCCGTTCCCCCGACACGGTGGTGTCGGGGTCAGGATGAATCCGCTATAATAAGAATTTAATATCCGTTATCTTGTTCTTGGCCGAGGTCTTTACTCCTGCTAATTTCTGTATCAACGCCTTCTTCTTAAACGTGTTTAACTCCTGCATCAGCGGGGCGGATTTGACCTTCACAAACAGGACCCGTTTCTTTATACCCATCAGTTCGGTCTGGGCGGCCTGCCGTTCGCCCACGGCCTCGCGCCAGGCCTGGGCCACGGCCGCGGGCAGGGTCGCGCGGGTCTTGTCAATCTCTTTCCGGAAAGCGGTGATGAACTCGCTTATCGGCCGGGCTGCTTCAGGATTATTAATCAATGGTTGGTGGCTCATAATTCTATCGTCATCGGCATCACCAGGTAAATATAATCCTTGCCGTGCTTTATCATCGCCGGCGAAGTTTTATCTTTCAGTTCCAGCGAGATATTATCCCGTCCGATAACCCGCAGGACGTCTATGAAATAATCCGGGTTGAAAGTGGTCTTAAGCGCCGTGCTGTCGTATTTGATGCCGAGCGTGATTTTCGCCTCGCCCACATCCGGCGTGCGGGACAGCAGCGTCAGTTTGTCTTTATCAATGTCCATCTGGGTGGCCCGGAGTTTATCGGTGGTGACCAGCGCCACCCGCCGCATTGCCGATAACAATTCCTCGGCCGGCAGTTCTATCTTTTTGTCGTTATCCGCCGGGACGATGTTCTCGTAATCCGGGAACACGCCCTCTATCAGCCGGCAGAATAACAATGCATCCGGCATCCCTTTCCGCGGCACGCTGATTTTCAACTGCGTTTCGTCCGCCTCAAGTTTGATATTAATATCTTCTTCCTTGGCGCCCTTTTTGCCGCCTTCTTCGTCGTCATCCGGTCGGCCGGGCAGGAGGTGTTCCAGAAGCGTCATCATCTTGGGCGGCACAATCACCTTGATATCATCGGTCACGCCCTGTTCGGTGCGCCGTTTGATATAGGCCAATCGCTTGCCGTCGCTGGCCACCAACCGCAGTTCTTTCTTCCTTATCTCCAGCAACAAGCCGGTCAGGGCGTACCGGCTGACCTCTATGGAAGTGGCGAATATGGTCTTGCGAACCATCTCTTTTAGTCCCCTGGCGCTGATTTCTACGGCCTTTTTACCGTTAAAGGTCGGAAAATCCGGATACTCCGCCACATCGCCGCACATTATCCGGTATTTACTGTCTTTAGTAACTATCTCGGCGACGTTGCCGTCGCTTTCTATCTTGATTTTCTCGTCCGGTGTTTCTCTCAATATCGCTCCAAACCGCGCGGCCGGGATAATCACCGTTCCCTTTTCTTTTGTTTCCCCTCTGACATAACTCTGTATCCCGGCTTCCAGGTCGGTTCCGATAATGGAGATGGTTTTATCATCCGCCGTTATCTTGATATTCTGTAGAACCGGCATTGTGCTCTTGGTTGGAATAATGGTGTTCAGGCTCTGGAACGTTTCCAACATTGAATTCTTGTCGCAGGTAATTTTCATAGTTTACTCCTTCTATAATACTTAAACTATTCCTTTATTAAATTATCGTATTCTTATTCCTATAATCTCCTTTAATGTGGAATCGCCAGTCAGTTTTCCCTAACCCGTTATCCGGGTAAAAGATATTGCCGACCTGTTTCCGGATAACATTGTGAATAACCTGTTGATATCCTGTTAATCTTCGGCACGCACGGGCCGTTTTATCTGGCCCGTGTTAATAACATCCCGGAACCGTGTTTTCATCCTCCTATATAAACATAATAACCACCGGTTTCCCACTAATTTTCAACTTTTCCTCAAGCGACGGATTTCTTTAATTCGTTAACCAGAATATCCATTGTCGCCGCGAACTGCTTATCCTTTGAAATCCGCTGTTTGACCTTCTCAATGGCATACAGGACGGTGGAATGGTCCCGCCCGCCGAAGGCGTTGCCGATTTCCTCCAGCGAATAATAAGGATTTAACAAACGCGCCAGATAAATGCCTATCTGCCGGGCTGTCGTAATCGTTCTATCACGTTTCTTTGACTGCAAATCGGACGGCGTCAGGTTAAAATGACCGCTAACCGCTTTCTGGACGGTCTCAAAGGTTATCGGATATGCACCGATTTTAACAATATCCTTAATGGCTTCTTTAGCCAGGCTGACGTCAATCGGCCGATGAGTGGCCCTGGATAGCCCGATAACGGTATTGATGGCGCCCTCAAGGTCGCGCACATTAGTGCTGATATTGGTGGCCAGGAAACTAATCGCTTCGTCCGGCACATCTGTCCCGCCCAGGGTGGCCTTACTGCGCAGGATGGCCGTGCTGGTCTCAAAATCAGGCGCATCCAGCCGTGCCACCACGCCCCACTTGAACCGCGAAACCAATCGGTCTATCAGGTTGGGGATATTCTGGGGCGGCGAATCGCTGGAAAGAATTATCTGTCGCTGGCTGTTATGCAAAGCATTGAACGTATGGAAGAATTCCTCCTGGCTGGCCGGCTTGTCGCCCTTGCCTAAAAAATGGATATCGTCTATCACTAAAATATCAATCTGCCGGTATCTATTCCGGAACTGTTCCAGTTTGCCGGCCTGGATGGCGGCGATATAATCATTTACAAACCCCTCGCAGGAACGGTAACAGATATCGGTCTTGGGATTACGGTCCAGCACGGTATGGCAGATGGCCTGCAAGAGATGGGTCTTGCCGAGGCCAACCGAGCCGTGGATAAAGACCGGGTTATAGGCCTTGCCCGGATTTTCGGCCACGGCCAGCGCGGCCTCGTGGGCAAAACGGTTACAGGAGCCGACAATAAACCGGTCAAATGTAAAGTTACGATTCAAACCCAGTTCACACCGCGGGGTCTCCTTGGTTTCTACCGGGGCCGGCATAACGGGTTTCGGCTCACCCGGTGTTTCTCCCTCGGCCTGGGGACCAACCCCAAAAAGCGGCATCTGGCCGTCCGCGCCGGTCGGGCCGTTGCTGTTGGCCGAAACCGAGAACCGCACCTTGTAACTCCCGCCCAGGGTCGTCTCTAGCGCCTTCTGAATCAACACCCCGTAATTGCGCTCATACCACTGGCGGTAATAGACGTTGGGCAGCGGAATCTCTATGGTATTCTGGCCGTCGTCTATCAGGTCTATGGACTGGAACCAGCGCTCAAAGTGTTGCTGGCCGACCGTGTCTTTCAGGTTATCCAGCAACCGGGACTTTAATTCGGAGGACAACGAAGCCATTTTATTAACCCTGTTTCAGATTCATGACATATTCGCAGAACGGCCATTAGAACCTAAATACTTAATAAAGTCAAGAAATATAAAAACAAAACAACCATAGGCCGTTCCGGCATGCCGTAACGCTTTTTTAACGAGAGTCGCCCGGGCCTGCAACATTTCTAAAGGCGAACCCGCCCTATTTTTCCGGCACGAAATAGACATCCGTTGGCTTGAACTTGGCGTTGCGCTTGAACTGAGCCCGGACCTTCATGCCCACCCAATCCAGGCTCGGGTTGGCCGCGTCCACGCCGACCAGCCGGGTCAGGAAAAGGGTATCAACCTTGTCCCACTCAATCAAAGCCAGCACAAAGGGCGTTTCCTTCAGGAACTCCTCGCTCCCGAACTGGCAGACGGTGAACGTATGCACCCGTCCGGTTAATGGCAGTTCAATCCAATTACAGCGCGTGCCACAGTTCATGCAATGGCCCTTGGGCGTGCCGTAGGTGTAGCCGCACTTGGAGCATTTGGTGCCCAGCAATTTGCCGTTGGCCAGCCCGGCGAAGAACGGCGAATCCTGGCCGAAACTGTGGATGTAATCAATGTGGTACGGCTGTTTGATGATTATCGGCGACATATCGTGCAGGTCTTTCAGGTTCTTGGGGAACGGCACCCGGAACAGAATTGCCCCGTCATCCGTCTCGGCCAGTTTAATCTTTTCCGTGAGCGGCTTTTTTTCCAAGCATGTTTGTTTCATAGAAGTATCTCCCTCTTTAATTCTTTTCTAATATTGAAACGGTTACATAGGTCCCGGTGCCGGCGTGGCTGTGAATCGCGCCGCGCTTGGCATCCTTGACCTGGATGGTATTGTCGCCCAGGTGCTTTTTGATACTTCCCTGTAGTTGCCAGAGCGCGAAGACGGCCTGCATCAGGCCGGTGGCGCCGACCGGGTGTCCGCAGGCAATCAAGCCGCCGGACGGGTTGACCGGAATCTCGCCCTGCCGGGGCAGTTTACCCAGCCCGTAATTAATATTGGGCATAAACGGCGCGCCCGATTCCACGAATGCGCCGCCTTCGCCGTATTTACACAGCCCCATATCCTCGTAGGTCTGTATCTCGGACGAGGTGTAGGCATCGTGCAGTTCCACGAAATCTATATCTTTAATCGGGTTGTTAATCCCGGCGTGTTCGTAGGCCAATTTGGAAGCCGTCCGCCCGGCCCGGAACGAATGCACGCCCGGATATTTCAATCCTTTATAATCCGATTTTTTCTCGTGCGGCAGCAGGATGACGTCCGCGTGCGGCCGGTCGGCCATACGCATTGCGTCCGTGCCCCGGCCGACGCCGGTGACCTTGACCAGTTTAGGCGACTTGCCGGTCGCCTTGCGGATACGCTCCACGCCTTCCTCGCTGGCCAGGACGCAGGCCGCCGCGCCGTCGCTCATCACGCAGATATCCAGCAAGGTCAGCGGCCAGGCCACCATATCTGAATTGCGCACATCCGCGATGGTCAGCTTACGCCGTTTCTGGGCGTATTTGTTATGGAATGCGTTGATGTGGTTCTTGACCGAAACGCGGGCCAGTTGTTCCACGGTCGTGCCGAACTCCTGCATATGGCGCACCACCATCATCGCATAATAGCCCGAATAAAAACCGCCTACCGGGTAATCAAAACTTACATCAGAAGCCAGCGCGATGAACTCGTTGCCTTTCCATGTATTTACGTGCGACATTGTCTCAAACCCGTAGGCCACGCAGGTATCCATCACGCCCGATGCGATATTCTTGTATGCCTCCTGGAAACACACGCCGCCGGTGGCGCCGCCGGCTTCAACCCGGTGGCCCGGCAACGGGCACAGCCCCAGGTAGTCCTGGACCATTATGCCGGACATCAACTGGCGCTGGAAATGGTCTGAAAAATATGATGCCACGCTACCGTCAAACACCTCGCGCGCCTGGCGGTTGTCCAGCCCGATATCCTTCAAGGCGTAATCGTACGCCTCCTTGACCATCGGTTGGAAGGTCACATCCGGCCTGGCCTTGGCGAACTTGCTGATGCCGCCGGATATGAAATAAACATCACGCCGGCCGTTCTTCTGTTTTGCCATATCAACATCCTCCATTTCTCCGCCCCACACCGGAGGCGTGCCCGACCAATATACATCCGCCCGGACGCCTGTCAAGAAAGCCGGCATTAAATATTGACACCATCTACGGCAATATGGTATGTATCCCCCCTTTGTATTTGGAGCGAAAACAGGCTGTCCAAAAAGTGTCATTCTGAGGCGTGAGCCGAAGAATCTCTGCCGTGGAACCTGCATAAAACCGAGATTCTTCGCTTCGCTCAGAATGACAAATGGGACTTATTAGACAGCCTGAAAATATATATTATGGATTTGAACTTAGTCCGTAACATCGGCATTATGGCGCATATTGACGCCGGCAAGACCACCCTGACCGAGCGCATCCTGTTTTACACGGGTAAATCGCACAAACTGGGCGAGGTGCACGACGGCAAAGCCCAGATGGACTGGATGAAACAGGAGCAGGAACGCGGCATCACCATCACTGCCGCGGCCACCACCTGCTACTGGAAAGAACACCGGATAAACATCATTGATACGCCCGGACACGTGGATTTCACCGTGGAAGTGGAACGGAGTTTGCGCGTGCTGGACGGCGCCATTGCGGTCTTCTGCGCCGTGGGCGGCGTGGAACCGCAGTCCGAGGCCGTCTGGCAGCAGTCGCACAAATACAACGTCCCCAAAATCGCATTCATCAACAAGATGGACCGGCCCGGGGCCGATTTCTTGGGAGTGGTCAAAAGCATTGAGACCGACCTGGGCGCCAACGCCATCCCGATGCAGATTCCCATCGGTGCGGAAGACAAATTCCGGGGCGTGATTGACCTGCTGGAAATGAAGGCATTCATCCACGACGATGCCGCACCGGACAGCGACATCAGCGTTGAAGATATCCCGGCTGAATATTTAGCCGATGCCCAAAAATACCACCACATCCTGGTGGAAAAGGCCGTTGAACTGGACGATACCCTGATGGCCAAATACTTTGAGGGCGAGGCCGGCATCACCAAACCGGAACTCATCCAGGCCATCCGCAAAGGCGCCATCGCCAACAAGGTCGTGCCGGTCCTGTGCGGCGCCGCATTCAAGAACAAAGGCGTGCGCAAACTGCTTGATGCCGTAACGATGTATCTGCCCGCGCCGCTGGATTTGCCGCCGGTAAAAGGCACCGACCCGTCCGACCCGACAAAAATCATAGAGCGCAGACCGGATGACGCCGAGCCGTTTACCGCGTTGGCATTCAAGGTCCAGGCCGACCCGCATATGGGCAAACTCGTCTATTTCCGGGTCTATTCCGGCAAACTTGAGGCCGGCGGCCACGTGCTCAACGTCACCAAGGACCGCAAAGAACGGATGATTCGGATTCTCCAGATGCACGCCAACCAGCGCGAGAACCGGTCCGATATCCACGCGGGCGAAATCGCCGTCGGCATCGGACTGGAACACACCGTCACCGGCGACACGCTCTGCGACCCGGCCCACCCCATCCTGCTGGAGTCAATAGAATTCCCGGCGCCGGTTATCTCCATCAGCATCAAACCCATAGCGCAAGCCGATAAAGACCGGCTGGGCAAGGGACTGTCACGGCTGTCCGAGGAAGACCCGACCTTTAGCGTCCACGTTGACCAGGAGACCGAGGAAACCATCCTTTCCGGTATGGGCGAACTGCACCTGGAAATCATCGTGGACCGGCTGAAGCACGAATTCAGCGCCAATGTCACGGCCGGCCAGCCTAAGGTCGCCTACAAGGAAACGATTATCAATACCGCAGTGGAAAAATATAAACACGTCAAACAGACCGGCGGCCACGGCCAGTATGCCCACGTGGAACTGGAGGTCTCGCCGGGCAAACCGGGCGAGGGGTTTGAGTTTGAAAACAGCATCTCCCAGGGCGCCATCCCGCGCGAATTCATTCCGGCTGTGGAAAAGGGCGTGATTGATGCGATGCACAAGGGCGTGCTGGCCGGTTATCCGGTCGTGGACGTCAAGGTTGACCTGGTGGACGGCTCGTTCCACGAGGTGGACTCATCGGAGTTGGCCTTCCGGACCGCGGCCCGTGAATGTTTCAAGCGGGCGTTCAGCAAGGCCGGTCCGGTATTGCTGGAGCCGTATATGTCGCTGGAAATCACCACTCCGGCCGAGTATATGGGCAACATTGTCGGGCACGTCTGTTCCAAGCGGGGCAAGGTGCTGGCCATAGAGGGCCGGGCCGACCGGTCCCGAAATAATCGGGACTCCGCTGCGGCTACGCAGGTGATAGAGGCCGAGGCGCCGTTGTCCGAGATGTTCGGCTATGTCTCAACCCTGCGCTCGCTCAGCAGCGGTCGGGCCAATTACTCAATGCACTTTGAGAAATATCTTCAAGTCCCCTTTGAAATCGCCGAGCAGATAATAGAGGCCGCCGCCAAACGCAGTCAGTCCTAAAGGAGAAGCGGTAGTGCGGCAGTTTGAGTCCCGCCTCTGGCGGGATAAACTGCGCGAATTATTGAGCCACAGCGAAATCCCGTACTTATGCGGGACTGCCGACTATACTGGGCTGCCCTAAAGGTGGTACAGCCGATTGCTCCTTTAGGATGGACCATAATTCAGTTCCCTCAAACAGCCCAAGTATCAGACTACCTTTAGGGCAAGCGGGACGGCGAATAACCAACCGTTCACGCCGGCGGGCGGGAAACCACCTCGTTCTTGACACGCCTCAGCGGATATGGCATAATCGGCACAATAAAGGAGAGTAAACGTGCCGCACGATACAAACCTAATAAACTGAACTCTTGCGAAATGGGAAATAAACCACCCAAAAAGTGTCATTCTGAGCCCGTAGGGCGAACAATCCCTGCCTGCCGCGCTCCGCTTGGCGCAGGC
>JACQXL010000156.1 GCA_016208805.1 Planctomycetota bacterium
CATTCTGAGCGAAGCGAAGAATCTACTTACGCTCAGGGTAAACTCCGTGAAGAATCTCCGTTTTATGCGTATTTGGGACGAGATTCTTCGTCCCGACACTCCGTGTCGGGGCTCAGAATGACCATGCCATGCCGCATGGCGTGGCACTTTTTGGGTGGTTTATTTCCCATTTCGCAAGAGTTCAGTAATTAGGTAGGTGCTCCCGGAATAAACAACAACAAAATACTCGTTTTTTTACCCACCGATGAGGTATAGGGACCATACACACCACTATTAGTAAACATCCACATCCCAGGCCCTGCGGTATATATCAGCGTAGGACGCGGGGTATATCAGCCGTAGGCATGGGGTATATCACCTATTGCTAAACATCCACACCCCAAGCCCTGCGGTATATATCAGCGTAAGGTACGGAGTATATCAGCCGTAGTCCTGTTATATATCAGGGTAAGGCGCGGGGTATATCTGCATAGGGCACGGTATATATCAGATGTGGTTTTGTTATATATCAGGGTGTGGTTGGTTGTATATCAGGGTGTGACAGGGGGTGCTACCCCCCACCCCCTTCCCCCCACCACCCCTCGGTTTTATGCGGGTTTGCGGGCGGGAAAGTGACAATTTTTGATTTGACGCCAACCATATTAACCCCAACCCGTCTTGGCAGAGGCCACCAGATTGACACTTGTCCAACCCCGCTAAAATGAAGTGGCCATTTCCTGTCCGGCCTGGAATGCCTCTTTGAGCGCGCTGGGGTGGTTGCGGATGGCGCCTTTTGCATCTACCTGCCTGTAAAGCAGGTCGTCGGCATAGTCCACATCTATCGCCTTGAAGAAGTATTTGACGGTCAGCGCCGCGCCGGTGAACAGGTTCTCGCCCTTGGTCCCGCCGACCGAGATAAAGAAGCCCCGACGCTTCGGTTTGCCGCTGTCGCTTCGCTTAAGTATATATTTGCGTGCCCAGAGAGATTGGCATCTATCAATCAGCGCCTTTGTCTGCGCCGGTAGCCCATAAAAGAAGATGGGCGCGGCTAAGACTACCAAGTCGGCCTTGAGCAGTTTGTTATAAATAGGCGTCATCTCGTCCTTGATGATGCAGTCGCCCGTCTTGCGGAGTCGCAACGGCGTCCCGCCCTTATCGGCGGGGAGGCAGGCATTGTACTCCGGCAGTTTGACCCCGCTCTTTCCGACCGAAAGGGCGGGGGAATTACTGCCGGGTATAGTCGGCTGTAATCGGCATGACTCAACAGCCGCACTATAATAACCGATGCATTGGAGTTTCTCATATTCGTTCTTCCTTTCTACTTATTCCGCCATCAATGAGCCGGAATATACAAATCAGGTAATCCGGTGTCAAGCAGTTAGTCAATAATTATTTTTACAAAATCTTGATATTTTCCTTGACAGGGACTTTTCTATTTGTATAAATATGCAACATTGATGAATAATTATTCAGTAGGAATCAGCACACGGATTAAGCGGATTCAACGGATAGGTTCAGTTTAATCAGTTCAATTGCTTAAGCACTTGCGGCAGAAGGGGATTAAGGTTACCCAGGCGACACTGTCACGGGATATTCAGGAGATGAGTATCGTCCTGGTGCCCGGTCCGAACGGGCGGCATTACCAGTTGCCGGCCGCGGTGACGACTCCGGTCACCACCACCGAACTTAACCGCCGCTTCGGCGGCTATGTGACTGATATCAAGCACAACGGCAGCCTGATTGTGGTTAAAACCCTGCCGGGCGAGGCATCAGGCACGGCCCGCATCATCGACGGGCTTAATATGCCGGGCGTGCTCGGGACTATCGCCGGCGACGATACCTTTTTGATTGTGGCTAAGAATAAACAGGCAATTAAGAAAACATTGAGCGTAGTGAAACCCAGCACTCACTTTGCTTAAAAGTCTTTCTCATAGAAAAAGAATTCCAAAGCAAAGTAGGTGCTGGGTAACTCGCTGTAACGCCCAGCACCCATCCCGGCGGGATAGGTGCTGGACTAACAGCGAGTAAAAGGAGGATAAGAAAATGGAAAGAATCGTAATGGCTTATTCAGGCGGATTGGATACCTCGGTGGCCATCAAGTGGTTGCAGGAGAAATATAAGGCCGAGGTGATTACGCTGATAGTGGATGTTGGCCAGGGCGGCGACCTGGAAGCGGTCCGGGCCAAGGCCCTCAAAATCGGGGCGGTTAAATCCATCCTGATTGACGCCAAAGAGGAGTTTGCCGAGAAGTATATCATGCCGTCGCTTATGGCCAACGCGGCTTATGATGACAACTATTTCCTGATGACGGCGTTATCTAGGCCGTTAATCGCCCAGTTGCTGGTAAAAGTCGCCAACCAGGAGAACGCCACGGCCGTGGCGCACGGATGCACCGGTAAGGGCAACGACCAGATCAGGTTTGATGTTTCGGTCATGGTGCTTAACCCGAAACTGCAGATTATCGCGCCGGCCAGGGAATGGGATTTCACACGGTCATCGGCTATTGAGTACGCCAAACAGAATAATATTCCGCTGGACGGGATTATCCAGACCAAGAGCTACAGCATTGACGGCAACCTCTGGGGCCGGAGCATTGAATGCGGCGTGCTGGAAGCCGCCTGGTTTGAAGCGCCCGATGATGCGTTTGAAATGACGACCGCGCCGTCAGCCGCGCCGG
>JACQXL010000159.1 GCA_016208805.1 Planctomycetota bacterium
TTTAAGGTTGACGATATCTCGTAAACTTTGTAATGTGCAAACTGACACGAAGTGTCATTCTGAGCGCAAGCGAAGAATCTCGAATTATTAGGAGTAGACCCTTCGCCTTGCTCAGGGTGACCGCTACGGCGGTCATCTGTTTAATCCGTTTACTTAAAAATGAATAAAGTCTTCATCACAATTACTTGTCTTGTTATTTCAGCAGGCATCGTATTTTCTTATCCCAGCCAAGCCGGCAAAGGCAGCCGGCTCAGAGAGACCGATTCGTTCTCGGACGGTCTGGCCGCGGTCCGGGTCGGCGCTAAATGGGGTTATGTTGACAAGAAATTTAAGTTGGTAATTGAGCATCGCTTTGACAAGGCCGGCCGGTTTTCGGGCGGGCTGGCCCCGGTGTTAATCGGCGATATCGCCAAGGATAGTTCGGCTGTTATCGACAAAGGAGATTTACAGCCGACTATACCCGGCAGTAATTCCCCCGCCCTTTCGGTCGGAAAGAGCGGGGTCAAACTGCCGGCGTATAAATGGGGTTATATTGATACGGCCGGAGAATACCTTGTTGACCCCCAGTTTAATAACGCATCGCCTTTCTCCGAGGGCTATGCCGCGGTCTGTATAAAATCTAAATGGGGTTATATTGATAAACCCATATCCGCCATATTAAACAGGGAGAATGACAAAGAATCTTATATAGCCCTCGTAGAATAAGGGAAACAGGTTAATCTAACACTAAAAAAGTAGTAACCGAATGGGTGAAAGTAAAAACCGATTTAACAGGGACTTGGACGAGACTCTTATCCCGCCGAAGCGGGACTCTAATCTCCCTCTTTCCCCCTTTGCAAAAGGGGGATTAAGGGGGATTTAGTAAGTCTCATCCAAGTCTCTTAAAAGTCCCTGTTGAAATGACGGATCCCGGTTAATAAGACCGGCCAGGTCGTGATTGAACCACAGTTTGATACGGCCAACTCATTCGGGGACGGACTGGCCCTGGTCCGGAACAGCAAAGATAACCATAAAGGTGCATATATAAACAAGACCGGCAAGATTGTTATCAAGCCCCAGTTTGACGGCGCCAAGGATTTCTCCGAAGGCGTCGCCTCGGCCGAAATCGGCGGCCGATGGGGATTCATTGACAAGACCGGTAATTTTATCAAGTAAACTGATTGAACTGATAAAACAGATTTTATCCGATTAATTCGCTAAATCCGCTTACTTAAAAGGAGCCATCTATGCCAAACAAAAAGAAACCCGGCCCGAAACCGTTAGCCGCCACCAACCAAATGAAGAAGATTATGGCCGACCATTTCTACGAACTAGACCAGGCCGCAGCCAGTCCCGCACTTATGCGGGGCAAGGCCTCTAAGGACAAGACACGCAAGAAAGGCCTCTAAGGACAAGACACGCAAGATTGCCTGGTGCACCAGCGTCGGTCCGGCCGAACTCCTGCGCGCCATGGGTTTCCTGGTCTATTTCCCGGAGAACCACGGCGCCATGCTCGGCGCCACCCGGATGTCCACCGACTTCATTCCCGTAGCCAACGCCATCGGCTACTCGCCGGAAATATGCTCTTACCTAACCAGCGATGTCGGCGCATACCTCAAGAAACAGACTCCGCTGGCCAAGGCATACCCGGGCATTGAATCAATACCAAAACCAGATGTCCTGGTCTTCAACACCAACCAGTGCCGCGATGTCTATGACTGGTTCGCGTTCTACGGCCGCGAGTTCAAGGCGCCGGTCATCGGCATCCAGACGCACCGCAATGTCGGCACCGTCACCGATGCCCATATCAGGAGCGTGGCCGAGCAGATGAAGGCGCTCATTCCGACCCTGGCCAAGATTAGCAACAAGAAGTTTGACGAGACCGAGCTCAAGCGCGTGCTGGCGTTATCGCTGGAATGCAGTATCCTCTGGCGCAAGGTGCTGGAAACCGCAGCCAGCGCCCCGTCGCCGCTGACCTTCTTTGACGGCACCATCCAGATGGGCCCGGCCGTGGTTATGCGCGGCACACAGCAGGCAGTTGATTATTACAAACTGCTACTGCCCGAACTGGAAGAACGGGCCAGAAACAAGTCAGCGGCTGTGCCGGACGAGAAATACCGGTTCTACTGGGACGGAATGCCGGTCTGGGGCAAACTCCGGCCGCTATCCGAACTATTCGCATCGCTCAAGTCCTGCGTGGTCGCGTCCACCTACTGCAACTCCTGGGTATTTGAGGCGTTTAATCCCGATGACCCGTTCAACTCTATGGCAAAGGCGTATCTGGAACTATTTATCGTCCGCTCGGACGAGGTCAAGGAGCAGTATATTGAGCGGATGATTAGCAAGTTCAAGGTCAACGGCCTGATTTTCCACGACTCCAAGAGTTGCCCGAATAACACCAACAGCCGCTACGGCATGCCCCAGCGTTTGCAGGAACGGTTGAAGATACCGACACTGACCATCAGCGGCGACCTGAACGACCTGCGCTGCTACTCCGAGGAGCAGACCAAGACGGCGATTGAGGCGTTTGTAGAACAAATGACCATGTAAACGGATTAAACAGATTAAACGGATAATGAACGCTTGACAAAATCGGCAAACAATATAGTATCAATAATAAGAGTTACGCATAACGCCCCAATGTCATTCCCGCGCAAGCGGGAATCCAGTAAAATCAGTGACTCGTAGATTCCTGCTTTCGCAGGAATGACAAGAGGGTGCGTAACTCGTATAAATAATTATGGGTAAGAGAGAAATTATCAAAATACTACGTGAATCAAAGACGGAAGCCCGTGAGCGCTACAAGGCGCGACTCAAGGGAGTATTCGGTTCGTTTGTCCACAACCGGCAAACCCGGAAAAGCGATGTGGACGTACTGGTAGATTTTGATAAAGGCGCATCTCTTTTGGATTTAGCCGGTCTTTCTATCTTCCTTGAAGAAAAGATACGTCGACCGGTTGATATTGTCCCGAAAAGCGCCATCAGAAAAGAACTGAAATCAGTTATCTTAAAAGAGACATTCTATTTATGAGGAATAACTATCTCTATCTGCAGGATATTATGGAAGCCATAGAAGCGATTGAGCAGTTTGTTAGAGGGATGGAATTTGAGGAATTAAAACGGGATGACAAAACATCAAGCGCAGTGGTAAGAAAACTTGAAATCATCGGCGAAGCCGCTAAAAATGTTTCAGAAACTATCAAACATAAATATCCGGGAATCCCGTGGAAGGAAATGGCCCGGATGCGGGATAAACTGATTCACTTCTACTTCGGCATAAAATACGAACTCCTCTGGGAAACTATCAAGAAAGACATCCCCGCGATAAAACCCTTAATCCAACAAGCCCTAAAAAATACTCATAAGTAACGGTAGAGACCAAGACGGCGATTGAGGTTCCGCTTTAGCGGGATGGAACGGATGGGAAGATAGGACGCAGATGAACGCAGGTTTAATGGATGAACAGGGGCTAAAGAAACTTTATAACAGTCTTTTCTAAGTCTCGTAAGCATCACTAATAAAATATGAAGAAACTATTAACTGTTTCTAATTTGATTATTGTGACGGCGTTGCCAATCATTAGCATTGTTTCATATCTTGGCGTAGTGTCTGACCTATCAGGTGAATTCCACCCATTCAATTCCCAAGAACACTCAGAATATCTCAAGCAAAAGTACATTGACCTGTTATGGATTTATGTCCCATGTTTTATTATAATCTTTTGGTTATCTTTTGCAAGCATCGTTTTCGGCATCGCTCGCTGCACAAAACATATTTTATTTTTACCTGTTGGGCTTACTGCCGGTTGGCCGTTTATCTCTGCTCTTTTAATCAATTTGGTTAATTTGTTAATACCTATAGATATAGGTGCCATGGGAACAATGGCGGCATTGTTTGTTTTAACAGCAGGTTTTATAATAAGTTTGATTTATTTCATATTATCACAATTACTTAAGAGTAAATTCCCGGATGGATTTGCTAACTTTTCAGTATTTGGAATTGGCTTGAATGTAGCATGGATTTTATTGGTGCTAACATGTTTCCAAGCATTGTTCGATTTATTTGGTGATTAATTGCTTCGGTGACACAGTGCCCCGCTGAAATGAAACCCAGCCTCCCGCCCGTTCCGGGTTCTCGTTCTGCCCTTCGGGGTTCTTTTTCGTGGGACACATTTGACTGGCTATAATGGGCTATTTGGATGTAATGTAAAACAGAGTTTTGGGGAAATCAGGGCTGTTAATGGAACAATCACACTCCCCGCGCCAAATCTTGAGGAATAAGCGGTTCGTACTGGGGAACGAACGACTTGTACTAAGAGCCTATCCGAAAACGTTGATACCAGCACCGCGATACGTAATTAAACCACAGACAAAATGAAGTAATCCAATATAATTCTCCGCTTTCTTTTCCCAACGAATAAGGATACGGCGAAACCGATTCAACCAACTATGGGTGCGTTCTACAACCCATCG
>JACQXL010000160.1 GCA_016208805.1 Planctomycetota bacterium
TTTTGGCGGAAAGAGCGGGGTCAGGGTGAACCCACACTTTTCCGTGATGAACCGGAATTATTCGATTTTTTTTCTACAAAGGCCTTGACTTTTTATACAAAATCTGTATATTATTACGTAATTCCCGTTAGAGATGGGACGGTGTAATAGTTAAGGTAAACCCCGCCTGCGGCGGGGTCTAAGAGCCAGTAAGAGCCTATGTCGTCCCGATGGCCATCGGGACTCCAACTGGCTCTAAGAGGAGGTTTTTATGGTAAAGAAGACAGGGAAATTGTGGATTGCGAATTGCGGATTGCGAATTGGGAATTGCGGTTTTCGGATTTCGGATTTCGTATTCAGATTCGCTTCGCTCACTGCAAGTCGGATTTTGGTTATTATCTGTGTCATCTGTGTAATAGATTCGCTTTGCTCACTACAGGTCTGTGGCTTACTCTATGCCGCGGATGATATCAAGGTAAAACTGACGGACAGCGCCGGCGTATCCGAATTTGCCGTGCAGGATTCGGGGAACAACACGGTTTTCCGGGTGGATTCGGATGGCAATACCAAGTTGCTGAGCAATGCGGAACTGCGTCTGTTCAATGTTGGCAACACCTTCTACGGCGGATTCAAGTCGCCGGCCCTGGCCGGCAACCGCATCTGGACACTACCATTGAACTATGGCTCAACCGGCCAGTGCCTGATAGACAGCAACGGCGCCGGCACGTTGGCCTGGGCCAGTAAGGAAAACGCATTGACCTTTAATGCGCCGCTGGCGCGGTCGGTGGATACGATTTCTATCCCGGCCGCCAACGGTTCCACCGATGGTTATCTGGCTGCCGCTAACTGGACCACATTTAACGGTAAAGAGAATGCTTTAACAATTAATGGGCCGTTGAGCCGGGCCGGTAACACGATAGATGTCATCACCGGCACTGCCCCGGCGGCTGACAACTTATCTTTACACGATTTCCTGTCCGGCACGCCGACACTAAACCAGATACCCAAATGGAACGGCGCCAACTGGACCTGGGCAGTAGATGCGGGTGAGGCCGGCGCAGGTATCACCACCCTTAACGGCCAGACCGGCGCGAGCCAGACATTTTCAACGCCCAACAACACGTTGAGTATTTCTTCGGCTACCAATAACCACGCCTTCAGCGTGACCTACGGCCAGGCAGCCAATACCGCCTTGCAAGGAAGCGAGCGCAACGCGGCCAACGGCGTGGCCCCGCTGGATGCCGGTTCTCAGTTGCCCATTGCCAACCTGCCGAGCGGCGCTGTAGTTTTGCTTTATGCGGATGAGACAGATACCGCCGAAACAACTAACTCAACTGCCGAAACGACCTTGAAATCCTGGTCGCTGCCGGCGAACAGTTATTCCACAATAATTATGGAAGTGGAGGCGTGCGGTCGTTTGGAGGCCGATATAGATAATAAATGCAATTTTACCTGGCGATTTAAAGAAGCCGTTACCACCCGGAAAACATTTACCTGGCGCATTATCGCGGAAAATTCCGCAGGCGTAGATTCCGGAGGAAGAAATTCGGCTACCTTAAAGGCCTCTTTCCCTGGGGGACAGGCCAGCGCGACAATGCTTTCTTTTACCGGCCAGATGACATTGGCCAATGCGGCCGGTGGGCTACTGGCACATAGCATCAGGGTTTACGGGGTGAAATAGCCAATCTTATGTTAAAGGATGTTTATTAATAGAGCGGATTTATATTGATGCTTCTGTAATCGGGGGGTGTTTGGATGATGAATTCGATACTGCTTCCAACCTTTTAATAGGATTGGTTCGTAGAGGTAAACACATTGCGGTGGTATCAGATATCACACTGGGTGAATTGGAAATGGCTCCGATATCGGTTAAAGGGATTTTGCCTTCTATTCCCAAAGAATTTATAGAATATATTGCCCTGAATGAAGAGGCCATTGAATTGGCAAATAGTTACATAAAAGAAGGCATAGTGAGCCGATCTTATTTTATAGATGCGCGTCATATTGCCCTGGCGACCATTGCCAGAGTTAGTCTTTTGGTTAGTTGGAATTTTAAGCATATGGTTAACATTCGTTTGATTCACGCTTATAATAGTGTTAATCTAAAATTGGGTTACCCGCTTTTGGAGATTCGTAGCCCTTGGGAGGTAATTGAATGAAACAAAAGAAGTTTGATGCCGTGCAATGTATGAGACAGGTGCGTAAACGTCTCGCCCAAAAATTAGGCAGGCTGTCCGAAAAAGAGCAATTAGAATTCTTAAGAAAGAAATATGGGTATTTGATTGAACTGAAACCTGTCTGCGTCGGCACATAGCCATGTGGCTGGGCCGGTGGGCGCGGAATCTGGAATCTGGGGACACCCTCCTGCGGCGGGCAGGCATACGAATTAATCGGCTCGGGGTCGTGGGACAGTCCCGCCCGGAATTAGTAGGGATAAGTATGAAGAATGTCTGGTTGAATATCGCCGATTCGTTTAAGGCGGCTGAGAGATTTGATAAGCATTATTACCGGCGGATGTCCGCAACGGCCCGGCTGGAAACAGTTCAGTTTTTAAGGAGTATATATTATAAATTCAAGAACGGGGGTTTGAATGGCAGTAGAAAAAGATTACGAAGAGTTATTAAAATTATTCAATAAACATAAAGTCCGCTATTGTATCGTGGGCGCGTATGCGGTGGCATTCTATGCCAAACCAAGGTATACTAAGGATATAGATATCCTGGTGGAACCTCAACCGGGAAATGCCCGGAAGATTATCAATGCCCTTAATGAGTTTGGATTTAAGAATCTGGGATTAAGAGAATCTGACCTGAACCGGCCGGGTAAAATTATTCAACTGGGATATGAGCCAGTGCGTGTTGATATTATTACTTCCATAGATGGCTGTGACTTCAAAAAGGTATGGCGGAATAAAACCGCAGGTATTTACGGAAAACAGAAGGTTTTCTTCATAGGTATAAAGGAGTTGATAAAGAATAAAAAATCTTCGGGACGTAAACAGGACGAGGTGGATTTGGAAAGATTGAATACTGAACTCTTACGAAATGCCCCTTTTGTCATTCTGAACGGAGTCCCGCAGAATTGCGGGACGGAGTGAAGAATCTCCGTTTTATGCGCCTGCCTGTCCCGTCCGGAACGGGACGGCAGGCAGGGATTTGGGACGAGATTCTTCGTCCCGACACTCCGTGTCGGGACTCAGAATGACCATGCCATGCCGTCACACCATGTCGGTATGACGTGGCATGGCGTGGCACTTTTTGGGTGGTTTATTTCCCATTTCGCAAGAGTTCATGGTTTATTTCCCATTTCGCAAGAGTTCAGTGAATAGTAAGATATGAGATTGATAAAAACCATATTTTTTCTCTGCGTCCTCCTTGCCCAGCACATAAATAATAGGCAAGGACAATGGATAATGAGATTGATTGTGGTGCTATTTATGTGCTGGGTGAACGTCTCTGCGGTGAGTTCAGTGTTTGCCGCAGATGAGCTGGTCGTTAACGGCACAGCCAGTTTAACGATTGAGTCCACGGCGTCCATAACGGTTAGCGGCGATATCACCGGCACCGGCACACTGGCCTGCACCGGCGCAGGGGCGGTCTATCTTTCCGGTAACTGGGGCGATATGACATTCTCCCCAGGCACCTCCACGGTCTATTTCAACGGGGCGACCCAGACCGTCCGGGTCGGCAGCGGCACGCCCTATTTCTATAATGTCAATGTCAGCGCCACCAACGTCAGCACGGCTTCGGGCTCCAATGTCATTATCGCACCAGGCGGCTCGTTGACCGTATCATCCGGCGGGGTCTACACCCTGAACGGTGGATTAATCAGATTCGGCAACAATGCGGCCCTGAATATAAACACCGACAGCGTATTCACCGCCACCACCAATGCCTCTATTACCACGACTACGCCCGGAACAGACAGATTCGCATTCACCGTTGACGGACAGATAGGGCTGGACGGATGTTCAATTACTTCCACTAATGCCGCAGGGTTAAATATCCAGTCCGGCGCCACGATTAACCGGATTAAGGATGTTAGGTTCTACAGCCATCCGGGCGGCGCGACCGACCGGTTTATCAACGTGGCCATCGCCAGTTTGAACACAGATTTCAGCGGATGCTGGTTTGACACGATAACAGCCGGATATAATGTTTATGCGACCGGCTCAGCCTCAATCATTCGGCTGGAGAACTACGGTGCCGGGCCGGGCGGCGGCGAGACCAGGGATTACGATAATGACGACAATGATGACGGCGTCGCAGATTCAGGCGGGGCTGTGGTTATGTGGCTCTACAGGTCGGTGCTTGATTCCGCCAGCGCCGGCGGGATTCAGGGGTTCCCGACACCTGCCTATGACCTGAATACCTACGGCTATTATTCCACCTATGTGGTATCGCGCGACCTGACCGGCGTCGGCGCTACCGACCGTATCTATGCGCTTGACGTCAACGGCACGATAACATATACCTATGACGTGGCGCAGACGCCATACGGCGATATCGTCGGCGCACCCTGGTGGTATACCGAGGGCTCAACACATACGGTCTATTTCGGCACGACTACCGGCTATCTTTTCCGTCTGATAGATACCGGTAGCGCCTTGAATCTGAGCGCCAGCTGGCCGTTCAGCGTCTGCGACGAGATAACCTCGGCCGTGATTTCGGACGGAACTAATCTTTATTTCGGCGGTGTGGAGGCAGGCGTAAATAAGATATTCGGCTACGAGGGCTGGATTCGGCCCGGGTTACAGCCACCCCTTCCTGGGCCATCAGCGGCAACACTTATTTATTCATCGGCTCGGATTTCAGAGTCTTGGCCAGCGGGAGTGATGGGGACCTGGATAATGGTAAGACATTTATGGACTCACCCAGCGCTACATTTATCACCAACGGCGTAACCGCCGGAGATATTCTGGTAATAAGCAGTGGCACACAGCAAGGCCGATATCTGATTAGTACGGTGAACACCGAAACACGGATTACTACTAACACTACCTTTAATAACGAATCACCGCTTAACTATTCCATCGGCCGGACACTTTTATACCGGGTCAATGTTGGTACCGGCCTGATTGCTAAGGAGAACAAGACGGCCTATGACCACATCCGCGCCCCGACGGTCTACTGGAATTGGGGCAGTAATATCGGGCTTTATGCCGGCGATTATTACGGCAGGTTACAGGGCGTCAGTCCTTTCTCGGCCAACCTGGATAACCTCGCCGGCTTCCCGGTCTCAAGAACAGAGACAGCGACTATTTCCATTACGGCTATGGCTACGGTGATGTATCTTTACACCGATACCCGCATCCTTTACGGCGATATGGGCGGCTGGTTCTATGTGTGCAATATGGACGGCACGTCCTATGACCCGGACGGCGGCGGACCACTGCTGCCTTATCCGTTCCAGCCCGGTGGCGCCGTGGCCATAGAATCGTCGCCGATGCCGGATTATGCCGGACTGATATTCGTGGGTAATAACGACGGCAAGGTCTTTGTGATAAACGAAGCCTCCCGTTCCGTGAGTAGGACATATTCGTTCGGCACGGGTATCAAGATTGGCGATATCGGTTATGATGCCGATAACGGCAGGTTCCTGGTGCCGACCAGCACGGGGAAGGTATATTATCTGTCGCCATAAATATATGAGACTGCAAGTAAAAACTATTGTCATTCTTTGTGTCCTGCTTGCCCCGTTAGCCCCGATTAGAAGCGTCCACTATTGGGTGATTAGACACACTTATTGTTTTATCACGCTACTATGTTCGTTTCTAACGGTGTTAGAAGCAGTGAGACGAATACTTTCGTTATTGTTCCGCCAAGGCGGACGAGGAGCGAGATTCCTCGTCTGTCATTGCGAAGCCGATGAATATCGGCTGAAGCAATCTCATCCCCCCGAATGCTTTCGGGGGGACGGAACAGTCTCCGCAATCTTGCATTTCCCTCATAAAATTGGGATTGCCACGCCCCCCACTGGGGGGCTCGCAATGACATTAAGAGCCGTTGTCTACCTGGCTCTTCTAACGGGGTGGACTGTCTCTGCGGTCAATATCTGGGCCGAGGACTGGACTTCCTTGGGTCGGGATGCCAGCCGGGCCCGGGCCAATACCACCGAGGTATTATCCGACAGTTTTAGCCAGGGCTGGCAATACAGCATCAGCTCAACCATAGTTTCCTCGCCGGCAGTGGCAGATGGTTTTGTGGTATTGGCCGACCGTAGCGGTTATATCCGTGCCGTAGAAGAAATTAGCGGTGCGCCGTGCTGGACATTTAATACGGGCAGTGATGTTATTGCCTCGCCGGCTATCTCGGCCGGGCGGGTTTATATCCCGGTCGCTGGCGGCAAGATATATTGCCTGCGGCTGAGCGACGGCGCGCTGTTATGGAACTATAACTCAGGCGGCACGGAAATATCATCGCCTAATATATCAACGGGCGTCTTATTTATGGGCTCCGGATTCCCCAATCACCGCGTCATTGCGCTCAACATCCTGGCTGACCCGCCTCAGTTGCTCTGGCAGGCCGGGTTGGAGCAGATTGTTTACTCATCGCCGGCCATATCGGACGATAAGGTAGTTATCGGTTGCGACAGCGGGCGCTATTATGCGCTCAGCCGGACCGCTGGTTCTGAAATATGGTCGTATAATACCGGCGGTGATGTCCTGCTGTCCTCCCCGTTGGTTATCGGTAATTCAGTCTACCTCTTGCCCGGCGGCGCTAATACCAAATTCTACCGGATTGATGTGGACTCAACGCTCTGGCCCGGGTCAAACTGGGCAGTTACACTGACTGACCCGAACCAGCCGGCCGGCACTATTCTTGAAACTAAATTGGCCACCTCTTCGCCGATGAAGATAAACGATGATGCCGGTTTGCTGGTAAGGTTTGATTATGCGTTGGATACCAATGCGGATGACCTACCGGACCAGTATGTGCTTAACGAGTATGCCCTGGCAATTAATACAGCAAGCAGGTCAGTCAGGTGGCAAATAGTTTTAGGTAGCATTACGACCACTAATCAGAATGATATTCCATCGCTCGGCCTTTGCCCTACGCCTGCATCATTCAGAACTGCTTCGGGATATCTACTGGCGGTCGCATCGTCTTTAGCGTCTCAATTAAGAATTGTTGACGGGGCAAGCGGCAGTGTCCTCAGGACGTATGCGACGGATGCGCCGACTCAATCCTCACCGGTTGTGGCCAACAGCCGCATCTTGCTGGCTACCGGGAACGGTTCGGTGTATGCATTCCAGAATGCGCTTAACCACGCGCCCGCCGCACCCCAGTCCGGTTTCGCACCGGCCAATGACGCGGTTATTTACACCACGGGCGTCAGCGCCAATATAACCATTTCCTGGGATAGCGCCCTAGACACGGAAAGCGCCTCGTCGGCCCTGCAATATCTATTCCGTATGGACGACGACGGCGAGGTTCTGGAGAATAGTGATGTTGAATTACTCCTGCCCGCTGGTGTAACCGCCTATACACTGACGCTACCGGCGAGCCAGGATGGCGGTATTCAGTATACCTACTCCGGGCGTGCCCTTGACGCCGCCGGGGCATATTCCGGATGGGCCGCGCCGGAAACCTTCGCCGTGGAACAGGACCTGACCACACCGGCGCCGCCATCTAATATTAGAACCAGCGCCAACAACGGATATATTGATGTCTATTGGAATGAATCAAACAGCCCGGATGTGAGCGGGTATTATCTCGCTTATAAGACTGAGGGCGGTGCATTCGGCACGCCGATATTTGTCGGTCCGGTAACCAATTATAGAATAACAAACCTGGCCAACGGCATAAATTACATATTCCGAATCTGGGCCAGCGATTATATCGGCTGGTCAAGCACATCGTTGGATATCTCCGCCACACCCAACTATATGATTTTCCTGAACGGCCAGCCGTATGAGAACCTGTTTGTGGCTCTATCTGTTGCTCAGGCGGCCGATACGGTTACCCTGGGTAACACAACTTTCGTTCTGGATAATACCTTATTCTTAAAAGAAGGCGTTTCTGTTAAAGGTGGTTCGCCCCATCAAAGCATTCTGGATGCCAGCGGCATAACTACCGCCATACAGTTGACCGGACCGGCCAGCCCGATAACCGGCGCTATCTCTGATTTATTGATTCTGGGCGCGTTAAATACGGGCATAGATATATCCGGAGCATATCACGTTGCCATAAAGAATATTGTAATAAATAACTGCGGCACGGGTATCTACGGCGGTAATATGTCCAATATAAATGTAATCAATGATACGATAATAAATAATTTCGCCGGCATCTATGCATCCGCTGATGCCGTAGTGCGTAATAATATAATAATGAATAATTCGTATGGTATTTACTGGGGAGGTAACCAGAGCGGCCAGAATAAATTATTGGTCTCGTATAATGATGTATCTGGCAATATGGCCGACTATATTTACTGCAGCGCCGGTATCGGTGATATATCAATCGCAATTACCTTTACCAACGAGGCCGGCAATGATTTCAGGGAGATGGCCGGTTCCGCAACGGTGGATGCGGGCGACCCGACTGATGATTACGCGTTAGAGCCATCACCCAACGGTAGCCGCATAAATATGGGCGCTTACGGAAATACCGTTTATGCAACGTCCAGCCCGACGAAAATGGCAACCGGTAGCAGTGGTGATATAACCAGCGGCAGTAGCGGTGGCTCGTCATCCGATATTCACCTGCACTGCTTTATCGCCACAGCCGCCTACGGCTCACCGATGGCACCATCGGTGAAGGTGTTGCGGCAATTCAGAGACAGATATCTGATTACTAATCCACCGGGCAGATGGTTCGTTGCCAACTATTACCGCTTCAGCCAGCCGCTGGCCGGCTATATCAGTAAGCATCACTGGGCAAAAACTGTAACCCAAATCGGGCTATTGCCGGTAATAATCGCCGCCAGATTTTCTCTCCTGCCGCCGGTTATTATTTTAATACTTTGTGTTCTTTGTGCCTTTGTGGTGATTTTATACCGAAGTTTGTTATTCAAGCGCACACCCCCGAAGTAATCGGGACTTCGCTGCGGCTACGCAAAAGGAAGACCCGTCATTTTGACCTGATGCTGGAACGGGACGGCGTGCTTAAGACCTGGTCAATTCCAGCGGCGTTCAAGCCCAACACCAGAATCGTCAAAGCCAAAATGCTTCCGGACCACCGCTTACTCTATTTGGCGTATGAGGGCAAACTCAGCCGCGGCCGGGGCAGTGTTAAAATATGGGACAGGGGCAATTATAAAGTCTGGTTCTGGGATAAACACGTTGTATGTGTAAACCTGAATGGCGGAAAATTAAAGGGTCGGTATTTATTAATTCGTGCTGATAAGATATGGCTCTTAATCCGTCGTAGTCCCGCCGTATGGCGGGATGATTCTAAATCTCCTCTTCCTCTTCCTCTTCTTCCTCTAACTCTTCTTCCTCTTCCTCGGTATATTCCTCGTAATTGACCTTATTCATCAGACTCTCAAGTTCCACCGGGTCGTCTATTTTTATCCGGAGCAACCAGCCGTCTTCGTAGCAATCGTCTATAAGTAAATTTGGGTGGGTCAGAACCTCGGCATTTACTTCCAGGATTTTACCGCTGACCGGCGCAATCAGGTTGACCAGGTTGTTATCCACCTCAATGTCGCCTAATGATGAATCCTGCTGGATGGTGGTCTTGGCTTTGGGTAGCGAGACGGTGTTAACCTCTTCCCAGTCCTTAGTTAAATAATCGGTCACGCCGATATAGGCCTCGTCTTTTTCCTCCACTCTGACCCAGAGGTGCCCGCCGGAGTAATACAAGTCCTTCGGTTTTTTCTTCATAACCAGAATCCCGCCTCGGCGGGATGGCCGTTATCCCGACACACGGTGTCGGGATTACGGCGGGTTATCCCGCTACCGTAAATAAGGCGGGATAATATTGGTGATAGAATTAAATCGCTAAAACTATTTGTCAAGAAAAATAGCAATATTTACTGAACTCTTGCGAAATGGGAAAAAGACCACCCGGAGAGTGTCATTCTGAGCCCGTAGGGCGAAGAATCTCGTCCCAAATACGCATAAAACGGAGATTCTTCACTCCGCTTCGCTCCGTTCAGAATGACAAAAGGGGC
>JACQXL010000170.1 GCA_016208805.1 Planctomycetota bacterium
TAACTGCCCGTAATTCCCCCGATGGACATCGGGGTCAAACGGGCAGTAAGAGAGGATAGTTATGAAAACAACGACCAGCCCGTTTCCCAGGAATCTGAAGGCCGATAACCTTTTTAACATCCAGGGTAATTTTGTCAATGTCGTGGTGGCTAACGCGGTTGGCTGGGGCATCCCGGCCGCCGCGGTGGCTGAACTGGTCGCGGAACGGGCCATCTACGAGCCGCTCTATCATAAAGCACAGAATAAGAATACCAGAACCAGGGCCGATGTGGCCGCGCATAAACTCGCCGCGGAGCGATACCTGAAAAAACTGCGCCTGTTCTGGAATAAATGGATTGAAGACGACGATATGCCGACCGAGGAAAAACTGCTTTTGGGCGGAGACCTACTGGATACCGAACCGACGCCCAGGGGAAAAATTAACGATGTTCCCTATGTCAAACTCACGGCCATGGGCGGCGGCGACATCAGGGTCAGGGTCACCATAGAAGAAGACCAGACCAAATCCAGTATGCACCCCTTAGCCGATGAAGTGGAATGCAAGTATACCTTTGTGCCGACCGGCGAGATGCCGCCTGAGGACACCGAGACCAGCGGCCTGAAAACACACGGCTCACCGAAGGCCCGGTTTATCATCTCGTGCGGCGTCAAAAACGCCGGACAGAGTTTTTGGGGATTCTTCCGCTGGGTCAATCTGACCAACCCGGCCAACAGCGGACAATGGACCACTAAACCACTGGGCGTGGTCATCGCGTGAACGAGATACGGGATGTGCGATACGGGATACGCGTATCCCGAATCGCGTATCTCGCATCAGGAGGTATTTTGCTACCGTTCGGCCACCGCAAAGATATAGCCGTCGGCCGTGGCCAGGTAGAGCGCACCGGCTTCCAGATTGGACAGCCGTGAAGGGAACATCACCAGCGAATAGGTTTTCTTGACCTTGCCGTCATCCGAATTGAGCGCATAAAGCGTTTTGTTGTCAAGCCCAAGGACATAGCAGTGGTCTTTGCCGCGGAGCAGGAACTGGCGGCCTTGCGGGAATTTCCATCTGAACTTGTAGGTGGCCCGGGTGACATCGTTGCCACGATCGTCTTTTTCCATGACGGTCAATAAATCAACGGCATAAAGGGCATCCTCTTCGCTGCGCCCCGATGTGCTTCGGGACTCCGCTCCGCTGCGAAAGTATAAGGTGCGTTCGGTCTTTTGGACATCGCCCTGATAAATAGTGCGTTTGTCCATAGTCGGCCGGGTGACGATGGGCGAGCCGGTCTCTATCTTCCAGAGCAGGACACCGGTGTAACGGTCAACGGCATAGAGCGCGTAATCGGTTGAGCCGATATAAAGCGTGTCCTCATCCATCAGGAAGTCAGCGACGATACCTTTTTCAGTTGCGAACGTCCAGCGCAGTGCGTTAGATTCGGCGTCATACGAGTAAATCTTGCCGTCATCGGTGCCGAAATAGAGCATCGGGTGTTCGTAATGCGGCTTGGTCCGAATCATCGCATTAGCCTTGAACCAGTTTTGTTCAAAGTAATCACCGGCATCAAGTTGATAGACCCAGTTGCGGTCAAGCGCGCCGATGAAGATGTAATAGAGCGAAGCCATCGCCATAGTGGACGGAACGAAACTCAAGTTGGCCTGGCTCAACTGTTTGCCGGAAGTGCGGTCAAGGCAAAAGAGCATCCCGCCGGCGGTAAAATATATCACGTCCTTGTCCTTAAGAACGCGGTAAGTGGACTTGATGTCATCCAGGCGGGTGCGCATAGATTTGACCTTTAACTCGTCGCGGCCAGCGCTTTTAAGTTCTTCAACTATCTCTTTATTAAGATTGTTAATCTCGGTCCGGAGGGCTAACTCCCGTTGCGGGAAATCGGACACCACGGCCAGCGGGAAATCAATCGGTTTGGCCAGCGAGAATTGCCATTGACGCGTGCCGGTATCGGTCCGGATGGCATAGAGCCGGGGCGTAAAGGTTTCCACGTAGATGAATTCACCACGGAGCGCCATAGTCTTGATGGCTTCGTTGCCGATAACGCTTTCCCAGAGAACGCGGTTAAGGGGCAGGGTTTCCTCAATCTTTTTCTTGTAGTAATCAAGTTGCCGGGGGTCTTCCGGCGCGATGGTCAGTTTTGCGCCATAGGCGGTGGTCACGGTCACCGGCGCCTTTTTACCCCAGCAGGACGTTCCGAGCAATAAACTAATACCAGCAACCAGCGATAGATAAAAAAGCCGTAACGCCATAAAAATTAACCCCGATGTCGCTCCGCTCATCGGGATAAGAGCCAGTAACGGTCTTCCGCCCCTTCGGGTCGGAATCCCTAACTGGCTCTAAGCGGTTTCTCCGATATAGTCGGCCAGGTTTATCCCGTATTTCTTTTCGTATTCCTGGAGTTTTTCAATACGCCGAACATCATCTTTGATGCGGTTAACCAGTTTGAAGATATAAGGCCTGCCTTTGAGCCGGTCGTTGAGGTCCTTGAGCATCCGGTCCCACTGGCCGCCATAGAGTTCATCCCGGAGAGTAATGAGCATTTTTTCTTCGGATGAAAGTGATTCGTAGTATTTGTGGTACTTATTTGTCATAGCGTAGTTCGGCTGTTAGAGCAGAGCGAGTTATGGTCCATCCTAAAGGAGAATCGGCTGTACCACCTTTAGGGCAGCCGACTATAGGTGGCAGTAATTCGCTACCGCTCAAACTGCCAACCTATAAATTACACTTATAGAATTAGTGCGGACGCCTGTCAAATAAAATCGGCATATTCTTGGCGTAACTAAAGGACGATTTATGGGCGATTATTGCCATTATTTTCAGGCGTTTCGGGCGGCGGCTGCGGTTCTGTCCCGCCGCTACGGTCGGGACTCTGTTGCGACTCCGCCAACTGCTTTTCTATCTGCTTTACCACTATCAGGATATTATCATGCTCCTCGCCGGAAGGCACGACCTGCAAATAGTTCTTGAATTCTGCCAATGCCTGCGGATACATTTCCAGGGCGAGATAGCTTTTACCAAGGTCATAGTCAATAATTGCCTCGGTCTCAAAATCCATCGGGTCCATAAGTTCTCTGGCTTTGAGCAGATGTTCAACGGCTTTCTGGTGTTGATTGGCGGCAATCGCCAGCCGGCCCAGTCCCGCATAGGCCAGCGGGTTATCCGAGCGGTATTTCAGCCCTTCATTGAAGCAATTGTAGGAAAGGTTATAATATTTTTCCGCCTCCTGGCGGTATTTTTCCGAGACGATGCGCTGTTCATACAAGAAATAATAGGCGTAACCGAGTTGGGTGTATGCCTCGCCGTAGTGCGGCTTTAACTCAATCGCCTTGAGTAACACCGTTTCGGCCCGATCCGGATGGCGGTTTTTCAGCCAGGAAATACCCAGTTCGCAATAGGTTTCAGCCGTAAGACCGGAACGGTCATAATTGGGCCCGCCTCCACAGGATGAAATCAGGAAGCATCCGATTATCGCTATCAGTAAATATTTTACACGCATCACTATATCTGCCCCAATGCTTTTTTAATAACCTCTTCGGTAGTGGCGGAGACGGATACTTTCTTGACTGCCTCCCTGACCGATTTCTCCGCAGTTGGGCGCTGGTATCCGAGCGCAACCAGCGCCATAATTGCATCAGTCGGAATATTAGTTGCGATAGAATCACCAGTATCGGCGGCGGGTATGATTAATCCTTTGACCATATCCTTTAATTCCATAATAATCCGCTGGGCCGTTTTGGGTCCGACGCCTCTAATCTTGGCGAGTGCGCTCAGGTTTTCCGAGGCAATCGCCTGCCTAATCTGGGCGGTGGTTCCGCCGGAAACAATCCGGAGCGCCATAGTCGGGCCGACGCGGGTGACCGTGCATAGAAGCCGGAAAATCTGCCGCTCTTCCCGTGTGCCAAAGCCGAAGAGTTTAACCTCGCTGGCTTGCATTGCGCTCTGGACGGAAAGATGCGCAAAAATCTGCACCGGCCCGCCGGCGGGTAACGCCTCATACGTATTGGACGAAATAAACAACTTGAACCCGATACCGCTGACATCCACGGTTACGGATGTCGGGTTTTTCTCTTTGATAATACCGGAAAAGTAATCAAACATTTGATTGGCTCAACTTACGCAGACGCGGTTACCGCCGTAGGTCTTTGCCCGGTACATCGATTCATCAGCCAGTTTGATAAAATAATAACTATTCTGGTGCGGCCGCCAGCGGGTAACGCCGATGCTGGCCGTAATCAAACGGTTGAATCGTTGTTCTGTTTCCTTTCTCATCTTTTCGGCGAACCGGGCGGCCAGTTCCTGATACTGGCCCGGAATAATAATAACAAATTCATCGCCGCCATAGCGGAAGGCCGAATCTATTTTCGGACGAATCGTCTGGCGGATAATTGCCCCGACTTCCTGGAGAACCCGGTCGCCTTCCAGATGGCCTTTCTTATCATTATATTCCTTGAACCCATCCAGGTCTATCATAATTAAACTCAGTGGATATTTTAGGCGACGCGCTTTTTCAATGGCGCTGTCTATCATTATATTAAAATGGCCACGGTCATATAGTTTGGTTAAGCCGTCAGTTACGGCCATTTCCACCAGTTTTTTCTCCAGTTCCTTGCGGCGCCGGATGTTCTTGGCGATGCCAATCGTACCGACAATTTCGCCTTTGTCGTCGCGGTAATAGGCCACACTGGTGCTGATATGAAGCGGCCGGCCTGATTGGGTTTTGAGCCGGGTTTCGTAATCTATGACCTTATTATTTAGTTCCAAGAGATGAAGCAATTTAGCACGGTCAGCCGGGTTGTAATACAGGTCGGTAATCGGTTTGCCGCAAATATTTTTCGGGTGATAGCCCAGTATTTTACGAACCGAGTCGGAACAGGCAACCGCTTTGCCGTCCTTATCGCCCAAGATTATCAAGTCGGGAGAAAACTCCAAAATACCCTTTAAATAATCTATCTGGTCAGCCGTTTGTCTGGTCATTTAACTTATAGTTCGGACCGCCCGGTCCGACTATAGGTGACCGTAATTCCTCAGCTCTTTGCGTCCCAAAGAGCGGGGTTAAACTGTCAACCTATAAATTTAACGAGTTTAAGTTCGTTTTGATAACCCTTTTTATAGGCGTAATCAACCTCATCCATCAAGGCACAGATAAGATAAATCCCTAATTGATAGCGCCTTTCCTTTTCCAACAGGCGTTGGCCTTCGGGTTTAGAAAGTAAACTGACATCAACCCCGTTGGTAGAATCCTTGATGAGCGCCTGGAAGCGGACATCGTTGATATCAAGAATGATGTCAATATTACCGGGGCGTTTCATTTCAACCGCATGCCTGATAATGGAAGTAAGCGCTTCGTCAACCGCCAGAACAACCAATTGTCCGTCTTTTGCGGGCAGGCGGGCCGCGTGCCATAACTTGTTTATCACCTGCCGAACATTAGCAAGATGTTTAGGGTGCGTCGGGAAACTTAGCGACTTACGCTTCGCATAACAACGCACCTCGTCACCAGGCCTGGAAACGGACTTTTTACTTTTATTATTGAGCCGCCTTCTGGGTCTATTTTTCATTTAATCGCTCCTCAGTTGTTGATGCAATGCTGTTTAAGTTCCATTTCTTTGAGCACCCTGATTAGTTGGGCCGTGTCCAGTATGCCCAGTTCCAACATAATCAGCCCGATTAGTTTATGTTTCTGTTTTTTCTCTCTCAACTCTTTCTGCCGTTTAAGGGCGCGGTTAACTTTTTGCCGTTTTGTAAAGCCAAGCCGCACTGCGACGGCACCGAAAAGTTCTCGTTTGGAACCTTTTTTTACTATCATAAAATCTTATTTAGATTTTCGCTGGCCCATTCTTTTTCTTATGAAATCCAGAATTATCTGCGGAATATTTAACGGTTTAACAGGGTCTCGCACGACCGATATCCGGATGCACTCGTTATCGCCAAAGGGGTCGCCGGGGGCAACGAGGATACCGGTATTTCTTACCAAATCGTCGGCAAACTCCGTGGCCGACGGCCATATCTTTTTTGGAATTATTTCCAGCCATAGATAAAGCGGCAGTTCCGGGACGCCATACTTAAATCGCAACAGCGTCTTTTCGCCAACCTTGAATCCCCTGATAAACTTATTACACCAAAGATGGAATTTAGCAAGATTTTTCTTGATATCCGTCAGGACCATTTCGTACTCGTTGAAATACGGCATCATCGCATACTGGGTAAGCGTATTGGCGCCCAGATATTTGGCAAATAATACCCGCATTGATTCAAGTGTCTTGCGGTGTAGTTGCTCTAATTCGGTCGGGATATGGATTATCATCCACCCGCCGTGGAAACCGGTGCCCAGGGTCTTGTCAACCCCGCCCATGAAAATAAGCGGCACTTTATATTTATCGGCAATCCGGAAGTAGTTCACTCTATTATTCGGCTTGATAAACTCGTGGTAGATATTGTCTACAATCAAAAATATATTTTGACCTTTATGCTGGCGTTTTTTAATCAGATTAGCCACGCCTTCAACCGTTTCAGTGGTCAGCACTTTTCCGGTTGGATTATCTGCCGGTATAAGGACAATCCCCTGGGTAGACGGGTTCATTTTGTTCTTCATCTGCGCGATATCCGGCTGTCCTTTTTGACGTCCGGCAATATGACGCTCGGCTAATTCCAATTTCAAGCCATGTTCCATCAAAATCCCGCTCCAAGGCGGATACACCGGGCTGACCAGTATAATATTAGGCCAATTGGCTCGCCGGGAAAATCCGGCGGCATCACGAGGAGAACCGGCTACCTGTGCCATAAGGCGCGCCAGGAAGAAGATGGATTCAGTCACGCCGTTCACAATGAAAATCTCTGCTTCCGGGATATCATAGTGGTGTGCAATGCTTTTTATCAGTGCCGGGTCGCCTTCGGAAAATGTATAACATATGCGCTGCGATTCAATGGCCCGATGGATTGCCTCTTTAACCATTGCCGGCACAATAATATCCTTTTCCAGGTGCGTATCGCCGATATTCAGGAATACCACACCGTGTTTAACACCATTATGAACAAATTCGGCGTTTTCCCTTTTCAGCCGACGACCGGTCAGGATGGCCGGGTTCCCACGGAGCGTCCAGAATTTTGATGCCTCTATCATTGGGTTAAATTCCATATATTTATTCTTTTGGCTAAAGTTTAGATAATTTCCCTAAAATAATCAAGAGTTTTACGTAATCCTTCAAGACGGGATACCCGAGGCCGCCAACCGATGGTTTTAATGGCTCTTGAAATATCAGGTTTCCTCCGGTGTGGGTCATCAGCAAGTATAGGCAAAAACTTAATGCGGCTTTTGCTGGTTGTAATATCCTTAATTTCTGACGCCAGTTGCAGAACTTTAATTTCCGCCGGGTTGCCCAAGTTAACTGGTTGATGCTGATTTGACCGGAGTAATTTGACCATGGATTTACATTGCCCCAGTAGGATTCGTCCTGGGGGTGTTTCAGAGGGTCACCATAAACCTCGGAAGTGGATGCCAATAAAAACCTTGCTTTTTTTTCTCTCGCAAATTCCAGGGCATTAAATGTGCCAAAAGAACCGGTTTTTAATGTCTCTATGGGATATTTCAGGTAATCTTGCGGGCTGGCTGGTGATGCCAGATGTAAAAGAGCCGTTATTTTGCCTTTTACCAGGTTTATGGGAACCGGGTTAGTAATATCATGTTTAATAAACCTGAAACGAGATTTGCTTAATAGATGTCGCAGATTATCTAATCTGCCGGTAATCAGGTTATCAATACAGACAATCTCATACCCGTTACTATGAAAATAATCACAGAGATGAGAGCCGATAAACCCCGCACCGCCGGTAATCACAATTTTGGTCATATTTTAGCCAGATAGGCACTCCCCCGCCCTTTCTGGCGGAAAGAGCGGGGTCGTGCAACTATCTTCCTTCGGACAGCCCAGCACCTACTTTGGCACGGGAACACGGCTATACAGTAAGTCCTCCCGCCAAAGTAGGTGCTGGGCTGGGTCGTATTCGATTTTTAGCCTATCGTAGTCCAGCACTTTAACGCGAAGGGTTAAGTGCTGTTGGAATTTCATTATTGAAATTCCATACGATAAAATACACCGTTTGAGTTGACGAGTCAATAAAAACTCCGCTTTTGCCTTGACTTTTTGTATGGATATGGCATAGTATTTGCATAGGAAAGAGCTAATGATAAATCCCAATATGAAATCCACAGGTTTCACCCTCATTGAATTAATGATTGTGGTGGCGATTATTGCCATCATCGCGGCTATTTCGGTCCCCAATCTGATAACCGGCCGAATATCAGCCAATGAGGCCTCTGCGATTGCATCACTCCGAATACTGCTAACCCAGGAAAAGCTCTGACGCCAACGCGACGAGGATGGCAATGGGTTACGGGATTATTGGACATACGATATTTCCTGTTTTCATCGGATGTACCGGGGCGACGGCGCAACACAAATTAAATTAGGTTTAGTTGATATTGCGCTGGGCCGGTCGGATTTTGCGCCTGCCACAGATGATGTATTCGGCACGATGCCGGCATTTGAAGACTGGAATAATGTTTCGCCTGTATCTAAATCAGGCTATTATATCCGGATACTTCTTCAGGATGTTAATGGAAATAATTATTCACAAAATCCGGTGGGCACAAATAATATATTAGCCACAAATAACAATTTCTTCGGCATTATGGCCGCACCAGCCGAATACGGGTCATCTGGCATAAGAAGCGCCATAGTAAATCAGGAAGGAATTATCTATCAGGTAGACTGCGGCGGAGATGCTAATAAATGGGGAACAACCGCTATTTTTACTCTTCGTTGGCCCGATGTCGTTCCTTCCCGGGCACAGGCGCCATCTGGTTATTATTGGGGTGTTAGCGGCGATTAAAATAACGTCTATTTTCTCTAATGCCAAAGTGACAAATTTTGTCACTCTCTGCTGCGGAAAGTGACAAGTTTTGTCACCCAGCACCTACTTTGTAACAATACCTCTGATTTATTGTCGGCATCTGCCTACAAAGTAGGTGCTGGACTATTTTTTGGCCCATTAAAAATTATACTAAATTCTTGACTTTTTCGCTTCGTATGGCATAGTATTTGCATCTAAACCTTATGTTGTCGGTGGAGATCCCGCCACTTATGGCGGGGAAAGTAACGATTAGCCCTATCTCTTGAAAGGAGGTGAAATGGATTAGAGAAACGGGCCAGATAACAAGAAGTCGGTGGAGATCCCGCTACTTATGGCGGGGTTTGAACACCATAAAGGAGGATTTTATATGTGGCGTAAAGAAGGTTTTACCCTGATTGAACTGATGATTGTGGTGGCGATTATCGCGATTATTGCGGCCATCGCTATCCCGAACCTGATTACCGGTAAAATCGCGGCTAATGAAGCATCGGCCCTGGCCGGGTTGAAGATGCTTACCGCTCAGGAAGCCGTCTGGAGACAGCAGGATGCCGATGGTAACGGCATAAAAGACTACTGGACATACGATGTTTCCTGCTTTAACCGAATGTATCGGGCAAATGGCACGACCAAGGTTGGTTTCATTGATATCGCTTTTGCCAGAGCGGATGCAAGCCCAGTAACTGATACGGGAATCCCCAGGGTTATTGCGTCCACCCCAACCATTGAGGCGTGGTTTTTGGTAAACGATAGTATTCAAGACGCGGATGCGGGAACCCTTACTTCAAAATCAGGTTATTGGTTCAGGGCATTACGACTAACCAACCTGACCGCGACTCAAGCGCAACTTCGCGTAAACGACATTGATAATACTAATACAATAAATCTGGGGGCGCACACGACTCTTTTCGCCTTTGCGGCGATGCCGGAAGCATACGGCACCAGCGGCGTCAATATCTTCTGCGTAGATAACGGCGGAACCGTATATTCAACTGACCCCGGCACTCCGAGCGCAGGCACCGGCTGGAGTCCATTTCTCACGACGGTACCTGTAGCAACGTGGAATCTGTCAACAACTACCCCAACTGTTATTGGTGGAACACCGGCCGGACCACTCACCTGGCCGGTTATGGCGGCTGGTGGTGCACCCACGGTTGTTTATGGTCCTGGTAACAGGAGATGGGCACCGGCTGAATAAGGTCCATTCAACGTAACGGTATAATCCCGCATAAGTGCGGGATGTCGTGCGACTCTACAAAAAAGGGCCCCGATGCAATATCGGGGCCCTTTTCGTTTATATTTCCTAGGCTATTGGAGAGATGAAGTTAACCTGTATAGATTAAGATAGACATCGGACAATGCATTATCAACAAGTTCTGACATCTCCGGAGGCAAATTCCCTCCTAATTCCCTGGCCCGG
>JACQXL010000062.1 GCA_016208805.1 Planctomycetota bacterium
AGAAATATCTCTTAAAGTATCCTTGCCCAAAGACTGCCCAATAGATGTGCCATCATCTTTGACACCAAAATATAGCTTACCACTGCCGTGTTTGTTAAGGATTGCTCCGATGGAAATAATAGCCTCTTTTAATTCAGATGTTGATTTCTTTAACTTTAATGTTTCAGGTTCTTTGAATTTCATGGCTATAATAATGTTACTGTAAATTTCTAAGCAGATTATAACAAACCGATAGGTAAAGACAAGGAAAAAACAAGGAAAACGCCGATGATGTAATAGTGCATTGTTGTAGTTATTATCAAAGTCCCAGCACAGTTTAATTCTATTTTATTTCCGAAAGCATTTCTTTGAATTGCTGTAATTGGTCTTTTTCATCCTTGATTTGTGTCAGCGTTCGGAGCCGCCTTTCACTAAAATAGCTTAAAAGAACAGGGTCTTTTGTATTTTCTACGAATTCAACGACCTTTTTAGGTAGTTTAAGCAGATTTAGATACTGGCAAACGCGGACTCGGGAAGTATTCAAGATATCTGCTACTTGGGCATAAGTAACCACCGAAGGTAATTCCAGCATTTGCTTAGAGCGATATGCTTCAAGAATTGGGTTTTTACGGTAGGTATGATTTTGATAGGTCTGCCAATCTCTTTGAGTAGGAATAACGCCATTATTGAAGAAATCAGGCCTTTTTCCTATGACAAATTCTTGCTTTTTGTGCTGATATCGGCTAAAATAAGATAAAGTTTCCCATGCGACCAGCGTTAAATTTGTTCGCTGAGTGTCACGAGTGGGGAGCATTTATCCGGCAGGGTATCTATTGGGGTTTGACCTTATTCTTTTGGGCTTCCCACCATTCGCTCCATTTCTCGTAGTTTTCGCCGTAATAGTGGTTGGTGAGTTCGCCCAGCGCCCGGGCCGCGCTGCTCTGGATATCCGGCTCCGGGTCTTTGAGCAGTTCAATAAAGACCGGGATGACGGATTTCTCCCTGGTTTTCTGGAGCGCGCCGATGAGTTGAATCTTGGTCCAACGGTCTTCTTCCACGGCCAGGCGGTCCAGTAACAAGTCCATAGATTTCTTATCGCCGAATGAGCCGAGCGCCATCGTGGCATCGGCCCGAATCTCAGCATTTTCATCCAGCAGGAAGCCCGTCAGGATTTCAATGGTGGCTGGGTCCTTTAGTTGTCCGAATAAGTTGATAACGGCCTTGCGCAGGCGGGGCGTGGATTCCGGCAGTTTGGCCTTGAGGATGTCCACCAGCCCGATATCTTCCAGTTTGGTTTTATCAGCCGTGCGCACGATGGCCGTGATAGCAGTCAGGCCGGCAATGCGCAGGTCATCATTCTCGTTGTCCAGGAAGTCCACTAAAATCGGCAGGGAAAACACATCGGACTTTTTGGCCAGCAGATTTATCACGGTTATCTTGGTGGTGGTGGCTGAAGTTTCATCGGCCAGCAACCCGCGCAGGAGGTCTATGGTGGAAACGCCTTCCATCTGGTCAATGGCCTCCAGCAGGACCGTCATTTGAGCGCAACCGGGTGGTGGACAGTTGAGAGGAGTTCCATCAGGTAATCGGCGTTATCTTTGCCTTTGGCGACCAGTGTATCGGCCAGCGGCGCATATTCTTCGCCTTCCTTGAGATTGGTTATCTTTCTGATCAGGCGGTTAATCTCTTTCTGGTCGTCGGTTTTATCCTCGTCGCTCAAGACCAACGGCGTAGCAGTCTTGCTTATGGGGGACGGTTTGACCGCGATAGTCGGGCTGATAGGCAGGGTCGGGGTGATAACCGGGGAAGTCGGCGATATTTTGAGACTATCTTCAATCTCAACCTCAACCGGCGGCGCGTAATCCTCCTTGATAATCTCAAGGATTTCCGATGTTTTCAGGGTTATGGTCACGGATTTGGTTTGGACCTGCACCTGTTTCTTGTCCTGCGAGATGATTTTACCTTCAATGGACGAGCCGGTTTTGAGGTAGATGATGTCGGCCAAAGCAGGAGATACGAGATATGAGATATGAGATATGAGTAAAAATAGGAGCCAGGGCATTATTTTGATGGTTCGTAATTTAGAAGTCATGATAATTTAATCAATTAAAACTCAACTCCAGATGTCATTGCGAGCCCCATAGGGGCGAAGCAATCTCATAGCATTTAGATTGCTTCGTCACTCACTCTGTTCGTTCCTCGCAATGACAGTTTAGAGAGGGTTTCAACCGGCCCCTTAATAATTCTATTACGGTTGGTTCCAGATTGATTTCCGGAATCCGAGGATTTTTATATACCTATCGCCGTCTTCAAAGAATGTGGTCATCCCGCCGTTATATGTAATGGCGGTGTTGCCGCCGACGGCAATATCAAATTCAATGGTGGCGTCGCCGACGAATGCATCTTTCTCGGCCTTGTTTTCGGCTATGGTTACGCCGTTAACTTTGGGGGTGCCGATAAATTTTATCTGTTCGTGGGCGGCATAAAGCCCGTCATAAGGGTTAGCGGCGCTGCCGGCTATCTTCAGGTCGGTGCCGGCAATCACCGCGACATTCTGCGTGTATGGGCTCATCGTGGGACTGCCGGAAATATCCACGTGGCCTTCGGCAATGATGGTTACCTGCCAGTTATTGGGCGAGCCGGAGACACTTACATGCGGGCCAAGTTGGGGGTTAGCCGGGTCGGTGGCTTCGGCATAAAAGGCGCCGTTATTTGCCACGCCGGTGTTATATACCCAGTTGCCGCCGCTGAAATCCCAGCCCATATAAGGCGGCGCCCATTCAGACTGAGGGTCTGTCAATTTATTAAGGACCTTGCCGTTTGATTGCAGGACATAGCCGGCATAGCCGGCATATTTGGTCGGGCTGATGGGCGGGATGTTGGCCGGCGCATAACCGGGGTAAGGTTGTCCGCCGATACTGCCTTCGGGGGCGGTAATATTGCCTGTTGCATAGACATTCTGGGCAATAAAGGCCGCACCGGCGACTTCCACATTACCGTTTGCCTGTAAGTTACCCTGGGTGCCTTCTATCTTGGCCGAGCCGAAGACCTTGATAGACCCGCCTACTACAACGGCGGCCGTCGGTTCGTAATACGGTATCTGGTAACGGACCAGCGCTTCAATCAGGATTGCCTTATCCCGGGCCACCGGGTCGGTAACCATCACACCGCTAACCGGTCCGGGGAATGCTATGACATCCAATTTAACGAGTTCGTCGCAGTCATCCAGCAGATTGTCGTCATGGTCATCATTGTCGGTCAGCCGTGCGCTGAATACATAGTCGTTGTATTGTATATTACGGCACCATTCAAACATATTTGGGTTGAGAAAGTTGCTGGGTGTGACATCTGTTTTTATGTAGTTATAATAATAGTTACCGGGGACATAACTCATTTCGTTGTTCGCGCTGTCAGAGAGTTGGGCGTCCCAGTTAGCAGTTCCTTTGGCGAACAAGAATAACTTGGCCATATCAAAACAGGCCTGGGCGGCCTGGAATGTCATTGCCTGGTTTATGGTTTCGGTGGAGAGTTGTTCCTGCGTGGTTGTAGTTGAAATATAAGCCGCACCCAGCCCGAAGATAAAGGCCATGATGACCATTGCAATGACCATTGCCGCCCCGTAATCTCTATTTTTTTCCATAGCTACCTCCTCTTGTCCTCCAAAATGTCATTGCGAGCCCGCAGGGCGTGGCAATCTCGCCGTCCCATAGGGACGGCGATGAGATTGTCCGCCAGAGGCGGATCTGCCTCTGGCATGACTTCGTCGCTACGCTCCTCGCAATGACAGGTAGAAGACCCAATGGTTTCAATAGAACAATTACTTCTCCCTCTTAAACCCCAATATCTTAATATACGGGTCGCCGTTTTTGATAATAGTTGACAGCCCGCCGTTATAGGTGATAGTCGGGTTGCCGGCGAATGAGACATCAAAGTCACTGGATGTGGAAACAACCGGGCTGAGGTCTTCTTTGTCTTCGGCCAGGACCGAGCCGAGTATTCCGGAGTTTCCTTTAATGCTGATTTGTTCGTGTGCGGCAATCAGGGCCGGTTCGGTCTGTTCGTAGGAATTACCGGTAATCTTGATATCCCGGCCGGCGATATAGAGGGTGCCTTGCTCGCTGGGCGCAATCTTGGGGTTGCCGGAGACGACGATGCTGTCAGTAGCGATAATCGTGGTGCGCCAAGGGGTGGCCGCATCGCCCGGATTGCCGCCGATTGCCGCCGTGCCGTTGACATAATATGTGCCGTCATAAGCCGTGTTGCTATTCATCTTCCATTCACCGCCTGATAACTCCCAGCCGCGATACTCGCCGTTGACCACCGTATCCCAGAGGAACCCGCCGCCGGCATCATAGACCTTGCCGTCTGCATCAAGCAGATAATCGCGGTAAGAGTAATAATCAGCCGGAACAATAGGCGGAATATTGAACGGCGCCACGCCGGTGGCCGTCGCCCCGCCGATGGTCGGGTTACCCGTAATATCTATCGTGCCGGTGGCCGAGACGTCCTGCGAGATATAGGGACTGCCGTTGATGATAACATTGCCGTTGACCGAGACCGAGCCGGATGTTCCGCTGATGGTGGCATTGCCGTTTAGTTTGACCGAGCCGCCGGAAACAATGGCCGATTCCGGCTCGTAGATGGGTGGCTGGTAACGGCACTGGAAGACGACGATATTCTCGTTATTGCCGTTGAATCCTCTGACATTGATATTGACGATGTTATCGGCATCGGTCAGGGTGTTGCCGTCGCCGTCGTTATTGTCCTGGAGATAAGTCCAGTAGCGTCCGTCTGAGCAGTTGATATCGCGGGCCCACTGGAAAAGCGCCGGGTTGGTGCCGGCATTAATGGGCGGGTCGTTCGGATTATAGGATGAAAAATTGGTCGTAGATGACTGCAACTCGTCATTCCAGCCGTTGGGATGCCCCTGGACCAGGACGAGTTTGGCCATATCCAGCCCGGCATAAGTGATATTAGAGACCTCCTGCTGTAGGGTATTATGCGCGGTCAGTTGGCTTTTGGAAGATACCGTAGCAATAATCGCCACGATGAGGCCGAAAACGAAGATGACGATTATAATAACGGTCAATAAGGCAATACCTGTTTGAGAGTTTATACGCATTTAATTATCATCCTTAGGTGGATTCAGCAGCATAATTCTGGTTCTTTCGTTAACGATAACCGGTATTTGCTGGGCGCCTAATTTTCCGCCCAGCCATAGGTTGATATTAATGGTATTATCAACTCCGATGGTAGTAAAGATGGGGTCGTTACTGCCGTCGTTATCAATATCGCCGCCGGCCGGGTTGGTCAGGAGGACATTGTGGCAGAGAACTCTGTGTGATTTCGTGACCGGGGCAGAAGCCGGGTCTATAATTACTTCAACCATTTTACCGAAGAGAAAACTGTCGTTGACATCCCTATCCCGGTTCCAGTCCGTGCCGGGGTTATCCGATTCGTTGAGCGTGCCGGCTGGTTCGTTAGGCGGACCGGCATATTGCTCAAAATAATATTTTATATATGCGCCAGTTATGCCTATATTATTATTTGGATTGACCGCGCCCCAGTTGATGGCACCGGCATCTGACCAATAGGCGGCTGTGGCATTTGATACCGGTACTACGATTTCCAGCGAGGTAGTATAGGTACTTGGGTTACGAATATCACATTCCGGGATATTATCCGTGAGGTTATTAATAGTTAAAAGGGCGTCCCGGGCCAGGTCGTTATTGATTGTCCCGGTCGTGAAGGCGTCGTTGGCGCTAATCAGGATGGCAAAGATAGCGCCCAGGATTATCAGCAGAATTACCGTGGCTATCATCAATTCCAGTAAGGTCGTTCCTATTTTCATACAAGTATTATTGTATGTCATTCTGAGCCCTTCGCTTTCTGCCACGCCATGCGGCATGGCATAGTCATTCTGAGTCCGCCTCAGGCGGACTAACGAGACCCTTCCCCCGCTCTTTGGGGCGCAAAGAGCGGGGTCAGGGTGACAACTGCATAGGTTTACCAAGCGCCGCTGCGCGCTACATAAGTCCGTATCAACAATTTGCTTGAGTCAGTAGCCGGGTTCGTCCAACTGAAGCTTATTTTTACGGTTACATCCAACAGGTCCGGGTTGGCATTATTTATGACCACTTCGCCGTTATCGGCGGTCTGGTCGGTGCCGGCGCGTATTATGCCGGCGACATCAAAAGTAGTATTATTATAGGTGGCAAATGTGCCGGTCGCGCCGCTGAAGGGCGTATGGCCCCTGATTTCCTGTATCTTGGCCACCGCCGCATTGACCGCCAAATCGTATTCCCGGGCCACCTCGTTCTGGTAGATAGCCGTGGTCAGGGTCAGCACCAGCGACAACAGCCCGGCCGTCAAGACCGCCAGCGCCAGCATTACTTCTACCAGCGTAAAACCATCCCCGCTATAAGCAGCGGGATCTCCACCGACATTTGTACTGGATAGCATCTTTTCTTTCTCCTGAACTCTTGTCCCGAATGCCTTCGGGAGGAAACGGTCTCCCAAAAGGTGTCATTGCGAGGGAGTGAAACGACCGAAGCAATCTCAAATTTATGGGATTGCTTCGCTCCCTACGGTCGCTCGCAATGACAGAGGGGGCGTTTCGCAAGAATTCAGTTCCTTGCTAATATCAATATAGCGTCCTTTTGGGAAAAGTCAAGTAAATCTTTTGGTTTACATTAAAGAATCTGGCCAGCCATCCTGAAAAGATTAACTCCGTCAACTCAAAGGAATATAGGGGGATGGGGGCTGGGTCTATATGGGGATGGGGGGTGGGTCTGTAGGGGGGAGTAGTATACCCTATTATAGTATGGGGTACCCCCTGTTATAGTATGGGGTATGCCCTGATATAGTATGGGGTATGCCTTGATATAGTATGGGGTGTGCCTTGATATAGTATGGGGTGTGCCTTGATATGGTATGGGGTATGCCCTGTTATAGTATGGGGTGTGCCTTGATATGGTATGGGGCCTTGATATGGTATGGGGTATGCCCTGTTATAGTATGGGGTGTGCCTTGATATGGTATGGGGTGTGCCTTGATATGGTATGGGGTATGCCTTGATATAGTATGGGGTATGCCCTGTTATGGTATGGGGTATGCCCTGATATGGTATGGGGTATGCCCTGATATAGTATGGGGTATATCTTGATATGGTATGCCGCCCCCCGCCTTCGGCGCCCGCTCCGTCCCGCAAGGCGGGAACGCCATCGGGACAAGTCCTTGGTTATTAGGTGGCTTCGTCTTGCTTAATTCTTGACGATAGGATAATAAAAAGTATCGTAATCCTTTTCAGGCTGTCCAAAAAGTGTCATTCTGAGGCGTTAGCCGAAGAATCTCTGGTCTCAAACCCGCATAAAACCGAGATTCTTCACTCCGCTTCGCTCCGTTCAGAATGACAAAGGGGGCTTTTTGGACACCCTGTTTTATATGTTCAAGAATCTCAGGTTATTTCTGGAGTATCTCCGGCAGTATAAGAAGCATTTCTGGACCGGCACGATTGCGCTAATATTCGTGAACCTGTTAGATGTTACGCCGCCTTTGATTATCAAATACGGCATAGACCACCTGACCAGCCCGGACGCATACCGGCATATCTTTTATGCCGCAATTGCCTATATCGCGGTGGTCGTCACGCAGGCATTCTTCCGCTACTTTATGCGGATGGGCTTTTACGGGATGTCGCTCTATGTCGGCGTGGATTTACGCAATAAACTGTCTTCTATGCGGTAGTTACTTTACCGTACCTGCCGGTCTTTGTCAACCGGATGGGCAATCTGATTCACCGGCGCTACAAGGATATCCAGGAATCGCTTTCTGATATCTCGGCCAAGGCCAGCGAGAATTTCTCCGGCATCAGGGTGGTCAAGTCGTTTGCCCAGGAGGAGAATCAGATTCAGGAGTTCAGCGCCGCCAACCGGCAATATTTCAATAAGAGTCTCAAACTGGCCAAACTGGATGCCTTCTTCGGCCCGTTTATGGGGTTGGCCATCGGCGTTGCCGTATTTATGATAATTCTTTTCGGCGGGATTCAGGCGATAGACGGCCACATTAGTAAAGGCACGCTGGCCGCATTCCTGTTCCTGTTGAGCCGGATTGCCTGGCCGATGATGGGTTTGGGGATGGTAATGTCCGTGTTCCAGCGGGCCAGCGCCTCTATGGACCGGCTCCAGGAAATATTCCGGACTCAGCCGGAGATTAAGGAAGGCGTTCAACCTGTTGTCCAGCCGCTGGAACGCGGCGAGATAGAATTCAGGGATGTTACTTTCTCATATCCGGCGCCGCAGGAAAAATACTCCGGTAAAGAGACCGACCGGACCAGGACTCCGGCGCTCTCTAATATCAACCTCAAGATACCGGCCGGCAAGACCGTTCTGGTGATGGGACCGGTCGGTTCAGGCAAGACCACCCTAGTCAACCTGTTGGTCAGATTCTTTGATACCGCGGTCGGCGAAGTTCTGATTGACGGCATTAATGTTAGGCAATACTCATTAGCACGGCTCCGTCGTTCTATCGGCTATGTGTCGCAGGATACTTTCCTGTTTGCCGATACGATTAAGGAAAATATCTTGTTCGGCCAGGACGCAAAGACAGACGATGCCGTAGGCGCTTGTGCGGCAATCGTCCAGATGGATGAGGTCATCAATAATCTGCCTCAAAAATACGAAGCGCTTCTGGGTGAGCGGGGCGTGAATCTTTCCGGCGGACAGAAACAGCGGCTGACGCTGGCTCGGGCGATTATCAAGAACCCGGCGATTCTGGTGCTGGATGATTGTTTCTCCAGCGTGGATTTTGACACCGAGCAGGCCATCTTGAACAGGTTACGCGATGTCCTGAAAGGCCGGACAACCGTTATTATTTCTCATCGGTTGGCCGCCATTAAACTGGCTGATTTTATTGTCTTTATTGAGGAAGGCCGGATTGCCGAGAAAGGCACGCATCCGGAATTGATGGCATTGAAGGGGCATTATGCCCGGTTCTACGAATATCAGCGGTTGAAGGAGATGCTGGAAGAATCATAATAAGTAATCGGATTAAGCGGATTAAACGGATGGTACGTAAAGTGAGGTTGGTTTTATTATCAGTTATATCTGCTAAATCCGCTTACTAAATTATTAGGCGAAAAGCATATGGTAGATTATCAACACGAAGATGAAATATTCGGCAAGGCCTATGATGCGCGGTTGATGAAGCGGCTGATGCGCTATGCGTTTCCTTATAAAGGACGCCTGGCGCTGGCCATAATACTATCGCTTCTGCTGACGGCATTCTTTATCGCCGGCCCACGTCTAATCGGGCTCGCTATTGATAAGGGTGTAACGCCTAAAGACAAACAGGTTCTGCTTACGATTACCCTGATTTATCTGGGAATCCAGATTCTCCGGCTCGGTTTCAATTATGTCAGCGGCTATCTGCTTGCCTCGCTGGGCCAGCGGATAATGTTTGACCTGCGGATGGAGGTATTCAAGCATCTCCAGAAGATGTCGCTCAACTTCTTTGACCGGAATCCGGTCGGCCGGCTGGTCACCAGGGTGACCAGCGATATCGGCGCTCTGGGCGATTTGTTATCCACCGGTATCATTGCGGTGGTCAGCGATATTTTCCTGATAGCCGGCCTGGTGGTGGCAATGTTGATTCTTAACCCGTTTCTGGCCGTCCTGACGATTTCGTTTATCCCGCTGGCGTTGCTGGTGCTGATTATCTTCAAGACCAGACTGCGCGAGAGTTACCGTCTTATCCGCCAACGCCTGGCCCGGCTCAATGCCTATATCCAGGAATGCGTCTCCGGTATCCGCGTCATCCAGATATTCAACCAGGAAGACCGGATGACGGATAAATTCAAGTCTATAAATAACGAGCATTATCAGGCGCATTATCAGGCCATCGTTTATTATTCTATTTTTATTCCGGCCGTTGCGGTCTTGAGCGCTGTCGCGATAGGGTTACTGCTTTATTTCGGCGGCGGCAGCGTGATTAGAGGGACGATTCAACTGGGTGTTCTGATTGCCTTTATTGACTATGCTATTCACTTCTTCGGGCCGATTCAGGACCTGACCGATAAATACACGATTTTCCAGGGCGCCATGGCCTCGGCCGAACGCATCTTCAAGATTCTGGATACCGACGAAGATATCAAAGACCCGGTTCGTCCGAAGACCGCACCGCCGAGCGGAGAAATCATATTTGATAATGTCTGGTTTTCCTATAATAACGAGATTGACGTGCTTAAAGGAATCTCGTTCACGATTAAAGCGGGCGAAAGCGTGGCACTGGTCGGCGTCTCGGGCGGCGGCAAAACCACCATCATCAACCTCTTGAGCCGGTTCTACGATGTCACCAGAGGCCGGATTCTGATTGACGGGGTTGATATCAGAAATATCAGGCAGACTGAGTTACGTCAGCAACTCGGCATCGTCCTGCAGGATGTCTTCCTCTTTTCGGGTAACATTCTGGAAAATATTCGGCTGAAAGGAGCAGGTCCGGGAGGTGGCCCGATATGTTAATGCCAATACTTTCATAGAGAAATTGCCGGACCAGTACCTGAGCCGGGTAGAGGAGCGTGGCACGACGCTTTCGGTCGGCCAGCGGCAACTGCTGTCATTCGCCCGGGCCATGGCATTTGAGCCCAAAATACTGATTCTGGATGAGGCCACTTCCTCGGTTGATGTGGAGACCGAGTATTACATCCAGGAGGCCATCAAGAAACTGATTAAACAGATGACATCTATTATCATTGCGCACCGCCTTTCCACCATCCAGAATGTGGACCGGATTATCGTGATACATAAAGGCGAAATAAGGGAAATCGGCAACCACGAGGAATTGATTGCCAAGAAAGGCATATATTATAATTTATACCAGATGCAATATTTTTAGCCACAGATTACACGGATTATATCAATTATGAGATTTATTATATACTTCGTTTTGGTTATCCTGACGCTCGTTCTCTTTACGCTGTCATTTGTAAACCCCTGGGCCGTGGGCGAGTCATTCATTGTTGATAAAATCATCTATGCCTACGAGGAGCCGATTCTTTATACTCCGATAGCCATTTCTGTGGCCATCGTCTGTTTCCTGCTTTACCTGATACTGCACTACCGCAAAAAGTGGTTCCTGTCCGGATTGCTCGGACTGGTGACCGGCATCTTCGTGGTGGTCAGCGGTGGTTATTTCTGGGAACGGATTCAGGACCGGGATGTCTATTTCGTCCTCAAGTTCGTGGAGGTGAAACCGGCCATCGGCGTGATATACTATATCCTGGCTGGCGGTGTGATTACGGCAATCAGTCTGACCTACCTGTTTGATATGCTGGCCCAGGCAGTTATGCCCAAACCGAAGAAGCGGCGGAATTAAAGCGCTATCGTTTGGACAGCATATTTCTTTATCCGTGCTATAATGACGCGGTTGCTTAATCCTGTTTCGTCCGGCACTGCAATCGTTCCGTCCCGTTCCAGCACAACCGGCGGCTCAATAATATCTTCCTTGTAGAAACGTTTGCTCTCCGAGATATCCGGCGTCAGGACAAATCCGGGCAGACCGGCCAGCGCGATGTTATGCAGGCGGCCGATGCCGCTTTCTAATAAGCCGCCGCACCAGACCGGCACATTCTTGGACAAACAGTAATCGTGAATCCTTTTCGCCTCGCTGAACCCGCCCACCCGCGCCTGCTTGATATTGATAATCTTACAGGCGCCCAGTTCAATCGCTTGGCGGGCATCACTGAATGATTTGATGCTCTCGTCAAGACAGATGGGTGTCTTTATTTTGGTCTGGAGTTTGCCGTGGTCAATGATGTCATCGTATCGCAGCGGTTGTTCAAGGAGCGTCAGTCGGAATCTGTCCAGACGGCGCAACAGCGGCCAGTCATCCAACTCGTAAGCGCCGTTGGCATCGGCCCAGAGTTCTATCTCCGGGAACGATTTCCTGATAGCGCCGACGACCTTAATATCCCAGCCCGGTTTTATCTTGACCTTGATGCGCCGGTAGCCCTGTTTGAGCGATGCTTTGATGCGTATTAATAAAGCGTTTACGGAGTCTTCAATGCCCAGACTGATGCCGGCCGGAATGGATTTCTTTATGCCGCCGTAAATTTGCGCAAGTGATTTGCGGGTCAAGCGCGCCTGCAAATCCCATAAGGCCATTTCCAATCCGGCCTTGGCCATATTATGTCCCCGGATGGTCTTGAAACCTGTTAGTATCCGGCCGATGTCAAGGTCGGTTGCCTTAAATACTAACGGGGCGAGGAAGTCCTTTATGATATAAGAAGCGGTCCGGACGGTTTCGTATGAGTAATGCGGTCCGGCCGAGGCCGGCACCTCGCCGTAGCCCTCTGCCTTATCGGTGATGAGCCGGACAATCAGAGTTTCCTGATGCGCCACCCGGCCGAAACTGGTTTCAAAGAAGTGCACCAGCGGTAACTTCAGGTGGTATAACTCAACGGATTTTACTCTCATATCCTAATATTAATACATTCTCCAATAAACTTATCTGCGGTGCGCCGGCGGTCGGCAATAATACCGTCACCGCGTCAAACCGGCAGTCTATCTTATCAATAACCTTCTTCTTGTATAGATAATATTTGGCCAGCCGGAGCATCCGTTTCTGTTTGGCTGGCGTAATGGATTCCTCCGGCATCCCGAACCCGGCCGAGGTGCGGGTCTTGACCTCAATAAACGACAGAACTTCTTTACGATAAGCGATAATGTCTATCTCGCCGAAGTTGCATCTGAAATTCCGCTCCACAATCCGATAGCCCTGCTTCTTAAGGTATTTGATGGCGGCATCTTCACCCAGAGAACCGACAGTCTTTTTTTGCATCTGTGTTTATCTGTGGTTAAAAACGGCATCCGCATTGTATGAACTGCGTACCAATGGTCCTGACGCCACCGCCTTAAAGCCCATCTTCAGCCCGATGGTCTTATATTCATCAAACTCATCAGGGCTGACAAACCTTTTCACTTCCAGTGTTTTCTTGTTGTCCGGCCGGAGGTACTGGCCGAGCGTGACGATATCGCATCCGGCATTTCTTAAATCCCGGAGCGTTTCAATAACTTCATCCTTTTCTTCGCCCAGCCCCAGCATCAGACCTGATTTAGTGGTAATTTCTTGTTGTATGGTCTTGGCATATTTCAGGACATCAAGCGACCGTTGGTAATCTGCTTCAGGGCGCACCTCGGGATAGAGCCGCTTTACGGTCTCAATATTATGGTTGAAGATATCCGGTTGGGCATTTATCACCGTGCGGATATGCGTTGGTTGGCCCTGGAAATCCGGCGTGAGCACCTCAATCGTCACATCCGGGCAATAAGACCGGACGGTTTCAATTGTTTTGCTGAACTGTCCGCTTCCGCCGTCCGGCAGGTCGTCGCGCGTGACCGAAGTAACGACAATATGTTTCAGGTTTAGTTTCCGGCAGGCCTCGGCCACCCGGCGCGGTTCTGCGGCGTCCACAGCCGCCGGGGTTGTTTCTTTGTCTTCGGTGGAGATCCCGCCACTTACGGAGCCGGGCGACGTCCCGTATTTATGCGGGATGGCGGGGATGGCGCAAAAGCGGCAATGCCGGGTGCAGGTATTGCCCAGAATCAGGAATGTGGCCGTGCCTTTGCTGAAACACTCGCCTAAATTGGGACAGCGGGCGCTCTGGCAGACCGTATGAAGCCGCGATTGTTTCAGCAGATTATTTACCCGTAAACTCGCGCCCAGTGGGGTTTTCTTCTGCTTCAGCCAGACTGGAAAGATTGTCGTCACATTTTATCAATATCAGTTAAATCCGTTTATCCGTTCCTGTCCACTTTTGGGATATATGTGAGATGTGTCTTGACCACGACCGTCTTTATCCCGAACAGTTTCCCGAAGGCATCTATGTATTCCTTGGCCACGTCGTTCATCGTGATGTCTTTCTTGAGGTTTTCCAGCGAAGTGATTTTCTTGTCCATCATCCCGCAGGGGTTGATTAACCGGAATGCGTCTAAATCCGGGTTGACGTTGAAGGAAAATCCGTGATGCGTGATGCCGCGCGATACCCGCACGCCGATGAACCCGATTTTGGCGTCATCCACCCAGACGCCGGCGGTGGTGGTATCGCCTCCGCCTTTCACTCCGAACGCGGACAGCGTCTGGACCATACACTCTTCCAGCGTCCGGATATACTCGCGCACCGATTTCTTCAGGTAGGCCAGACTCAGGATGGGGTAGCCGACCAGTTGTCCCGGTCCGTGATAGGTGACATCGCCGCCCCGGTCTATCTTTCGCACGATAATTTTGTTCTTCTTAAGTGTCTCGTCAGAAGCGAGGATATTATTGGATTTGCCGTTCTTGCCGACCGTGATGACCGGCTCGTGTTCCAGCAGAATCAGGAAATGCTCTTTGCCCTTTTTCTCCCTGGCGCGTTCCACCAGTTCGTACTGGAACGAAAGCGCCTCGTCGTAAGGCACTACGCCTAACCTGAATACAGTGCATACCTTCTTCATCAGTTCTTTACCCCGCACATAACTCACATTCCTGCCTAACGCCTCGATGTCCATCGGGGATGCGAGTTATGTGCGGGGCTTATTAAAATATAATCGCGCAACTGAAATAAATATCTTTAAGATGGGTATCTAAACTATCAGCGCTATCCAACCAAGCGTAGGTAGATATTTTCCGCGATAGAAAAGAATTATACCTGTAACCCGCCTCAATAAAAAGTGATTTTATTATGTTAATGTTAAGGCCAAATTCGTAGTTGAATATTATCCCGTTGGCTACAATATAATTTCGCCGGCCTGTCGGGTCCGTGTTATACCTGACGCCTTCATATTTAGCACGGGCGGCCGGACTGTAACCGATGGATGTTTCCAATAACACGTCTTTTGCTAAACTTATAGCGCTTTTTATTCCTACTTCACCGCCACCTATCCCGAGGTTATATATTTGGTCTTCTATCGGTGAGGTTATTACCTTTATGTCATTTGGGTCTGAAATATTGGTTGCCGTTATGGCATCATTGTAATTTGCAGAAATAAACAGATAGTCATATTTAATACTTAAATATACAGGTAACTCATTCGTAATATCTGCGAACTTCCAAACAAGTGAGATTGAATAACTGGCGATATTGCCCGGGCTGGTCTTGTATCGGTAATCTTTTACGTTGTCAGTTGTGTCCCAATTTGTATCTTGAATATACCCCGGTCGTATCATTCCTCCGCCCACAGAAATATTCACAGAATAAGGCGTCCCGTCTTTTTTAGCCGACTCTGCGGAAAATAATAGCATTATCATATCCGTTTCCGTAGATTGATTGAGTCGCCATTTATTGGGGTCGTCCCCTGACATCTGGAGCAAAAATTCCCACCCCGTCCGTTTGGATAGGGAAATTTCATATTTTGTATCAGGTGACTGATAGGATTCTTCGTTAAAGAAAGGGTGAGAATACACAGTGCGCGATTGATAAAAATATATTATTAAAAGACAGGATAACCAGAGTAATACAAAGATAACATTACGTGGTGCTACCAAAGTCATAATTACATCCCTCTTAACCCCGTCTTCCTCAAGCGGTCGGGGGGATGGTCGCAATCCGTGGCTATCCGACCCGTTCTATATACCGCCCGTCCCGGGTATCAACCTTGACCACCTCGTCCTGTTGCACAAAAGCCGGCACCTGGATGACCAGCCCGGTTTCCAACGTGGCCGGTTTGGAGACATTGGTAATGGTCGCCGTCTTGAGCGCCGGCGCGGTCTGGGTGATTTTCAGGTTGACCGTTATCGGCAACTGGACATTGAGCAGTTCGCCGTCGCAATACTGGAGCATTACCTCCTCATCCGGCAGCAGGTATTTCTGTTTATCCCTGAGGAACGCCTCATCAACATCAATCTCTTCATAGGTTGACGAGTTCATAAATACGAATGTCTTGCCTTTCTGGTATGAATATTGGGCCGGCACGGCCTCCATCATCACCACTTCCACCCGGTCGGTGGAGCGGAACCGGTTTTCCGCGATACTGCCGGTCTTGATGTTGCGCAATTTGGCCTGGACCATCGCCCGCCAGTTCCCCGGCGCCACGTGGTTATACTCGGCCACCTCGTAGAGTTCGTTATTGAACTTTATGATGATGCCTTTTCGTATTTCGGTTGCGTTGATAATGCTCATTACATTCTCCTTAGGGGAAAAAGATATTTACTATAGACTTATTTATAATTGAGTCAAGAAAATTGCAACCACAGATGAACACAGATTAACGCGGATAAACATAGCTGGGTTGGGTATCTGTGTCTATCCGTGTGTATCTGTGGTTTCACTTGGCCGGCGCCTTGTCGTAAGAGACTATCTCGCTGATTTGCTTGCGGTTCTTATGCGGCGGATTCTCGGCCGGATAACCCAGAGGCGTCAGCCCGACCACCCGGAACTTGTCCGGGATATCCAGTGCCTTTTTGACCTCTGACTCGTCAAATGCGCCAATCCAGCAGGTGGCCAGCCCCTCGGCCGTGGCGGCCAGTATCAGGTGCGTGAAGGCAATCGCCAAATCCAGCGGCCAACTTTTCATATAGCCGCCCTGTTTCTGGTATGATTCCTCCTCCACGGCGCAGCCGACGATAACGACCGGCGCTTCGGCCACATACGACTGGTTCCGGCAGGCCGGCACCAGTTTCTCCTTGAGCGTCTTGTTGCGCACGACGATGAAACGCCAGGGCTGTCCGTTCTTGCCGGACGGCGCGCCCCGGGTTGCCTCCAGTATCCGGTCCAGTTTGGCATCCGGCACGGCCTCCGGCTTATACTTTCTGATGCTCTTGCGCAACTTTATTATTTCATATATGTTTATAGGCGCCTCCTCTTACCACGAAGGCACGAAGACCCAAAAGGGTGGGCTTTGTGTTCTTTGTGTCTTTGTGGTGAAATTATAATCCCAATTTTATCCCTAATTCCTTTAACTGTTTTTCATCCACCTGTGCCGGTGCGCCGGTCAGCAGGCAGGTGCTGCTCATCGTCTTGGGGAAGGCAATCACTTCCCGGATGTTCTCCTGTTTGGTCAACAGCATCACCAGCCGGTCAATGCCCACTGCGATACCGCCGTGCGGCGGCGCGCCGAACTTGAATGCGTCCAGCAGGAACCCGAACCGCTCCTGCGCCTCGGCATCGCTAATGCCCAGCAACTCAAATACCTTCTTCTGCAGTTTGGTGGAGTTTATCCGGATGCTCCCGCCGCCCACCTCAACGCCGTTGAGCGCCAGGTCGTATGCCTTGGCCTTAATCATGCTTGCTTCTGTCGCTCCCACGCGTTTGTCCATAATAGCATTTATACTCTCATCCTGCGGTGAGGTAAACGGATGGTGCGCGCTGACTAATTGTTTCTCCTGCGCGCTATACTGGAACAGCGGGAAATCGGTCACCCAGCAGAAACTGAATTCCTCAGCCCCGCCATAAGTGGCGGGACTCCGCTGCGGCTCCGCCGGCTGGTAACCTTCTTTGGCTGTCAGATGCAATCTCAGTCCGGCCAGCGAATCGTTGGTGGTATCCGGCTTGCCGGCCACTATCAGAATCAGCGAGTTCTCCTTGGCGCCCATTTCTTTTATCAGTTCTTTCTGGATATCCGGCTCAATATATTTGGCTACTGCGCCGGTCAGGACGCCATTTTGCACTTTATATGTAACCAGCCCGGCCGCGCCGTAGCCCTTGACGAACTCGGTCAGTTTATCTATCTCGCTCCGTGAATAATCGGCCTTTGGCGTCAAGGTCAATCCCTTAATGATATCTTGCCGTTTATCCGCCCCCTGGAATACCTTGAACTGGCTTTTGCTCAACAGGGCGGTCACATCGGTTAAAGTCAGCCCGAAGCGCAGGTCCGGTTTATCGCATCCGTATAATTTGAGCGCTTCGTCGTAACTGATACGCCGGAAAGGGGTCTTTAAGTCTTTCTTCAGGACATTCTGGAATACTTCCTTCATCATCGCCTCAATCAGCGCCAGAATATCAGATTCTTCAATGAACGACATCTCTACATCTAATTGGGTGAACTCCGGCTGTCGGTCGGCCCGGAGGTCTTCGTCGCGGAAACAGCGGACAATCTGGAAATACCTATCCAGCCCGCCGACCATCAGGAGTTGCTTGAACAGTTGCGGCGACTGGGGCAGTGCGAAGAAACTGCCCGGGAATATCCGGCTGGGCACCAGGTAATCGCGCGCCCCCTCAGGCGTGCTCCGGGTCAGAAACGGCGTCTCCACCTCAACGAAGTTGTGCCTATCAAAGAAAGTGCGGATAGAATTAACTATCTTATGGCGCGTTATCAGCACCTCCTGCATCATCTTGCGCCGGATGTCAAGGTAGCGGTATTTCAGCCGGACTTCCTGAGCCGGGATGTCGCCGTCCAGGTCAAACGGAAGCGGCTCGCTGGCGGCCAGAATCTCCAGTGTCTGAACATCTATTTCTATTTTACCGGTCGGCAGGTTGGGGTTGGCCTTGCCGGCCAGCCGGGGGATGACCTGACCGCTGACGCAAATCACGAATTGGGGACCGAGTCTCTCGGCCTCTTTATGTAATGACGGATTCTTCTGCGGATTAAAGACCAGTTGGGTAACGCCGTAGCGGTCTTCTAAATCAATGAAGATGAGGCCGCCGTGGTCGCGTCTGGACTTGACCCAGCCGCACAGGGTCACGGTCGCGCCGGTATTCTTATCGGTCAGTTCACCGCAGGTATGCGTTCGTTTCATCACCACAACATAACATATGAAGCAGACAGGTCAAGAGAAAAGAACCGCTTTTACCACAAAGACACAAAGAGCACAAAGGAAATTAGGGGATTAGGCGATTAGGAAATGGGAATCAGGAGATTAGGCAATCAGGAAATAGACGCACCTGATACCCTGCTTTCCTGATATCCCTTTCCTAATCCCCTGATATCCTAATCACCTGACATATCCCATCAAATATAATTCACACGCTGTTGTCACCCCATCCCGATACACAGATGTTACGAACTTACGATTAGCATCTAACGGCACTAACACGTTCAGATAATTGGTAAAGTCCTTCGCGGCCGTGTCCAGCCCCGCATAAGTGCGGGATGTCGCTGTGGCTCCACCGGTAGAGCGGGGCCGGGTCAACGGTCGGCTTGGTGCAGTATGTCCTAAAGGAGAATAGGCCATACTACCTTTAGGGTAGAACTGGGCCTTGTAGCCGTAAAGAAAGGGACAATAATTCACCGCAGACCCGCCCGACCGTCCGTCGGGACGTGCGGGGACACAGAGTTCGCAGAGAATAAAATAATTATTCCGTTCCCCCTCTGCGTTTGGAGTTTATCCCTGTGGGACGCCTCTGCGGTGCAGTATGTCCTAAAACCGTGAAGCGGTCTTCCATCTTGGGAACCGTCATCGCTCCGTCCCGTGTCATTGGTATCTTTTCAACGGAGCAGAAGCGTCCCCTTTTTCTCTCAAGCAGATAATTACTTCGGGAGATTCATTATCTCCAAAATAAAGAATGGGTCGTCATTCTT
>JACQXL010000063.1 GCA_016208805.1 Planctomycetota bacterium
CAGAATGACAGTAAGCGAAGGGCTTCGCTCCGTTCAGAATGGCAGAAGCGAAGGACTCAGGATGACAGAATGGGGGGTATGTAATTATTGAGCCTCATATTGTTAATGTCCTCTCAATTGGGTCATTCCTGCGAAAGCAGGAATCCAGAGAACCCTTTATCTGACTGGATTCCCGCCGGAGTTTATCCCGCTGGATTCCCCCGTACGGGGGAATGACAAGCGGGACGGGAATGACAGTCAAAGTGAGCCTCTTAGGACATTAATACTGTGAGCATCAATAGTAATAGTAATATGAGAATCGTCGGCATTGAAACATCCGGGATGCAGGGCGGCATCGCCTTACTGGAGAACGAAACCGTTAAATGCGAGATATTCCTGAAGCGCGGAATGGTGCACGGCAAACTGCTCGTGCCGGCGCTGGATAAGGCCATCCGGAAACTTAAGTGGCGGACCAAAGACATCGGCCTGGTGGCGGTGGATATCGGACCCGGGTCATATACAGGGTTAAGAGTTGGACTGGCCGTGGCCAAGACAATGGCTTATGTCCTCAAAACAGCAATTATCGGGGTTGCCTCGCTTGATGCAATGGCGGTAAACTTTCCGCCGTCAAGCAACGCCACATACCTTTGCCCGATGATTGATGCCAAGTGGAGGCAGGTTTATACGGCCCTGTACAAGAAAGCGAAGCGGCGGCGGAGTCCCGATCTTATCATCGGGGGTGAAAACTCATATCGGCGGATATCAAATTTTCTTGCGCTCCAGCCGGAAGAATTGGTAAAGATATTGCCGACTTCGTCGGACGTAGGCGACTTCGTCGGCCGAAGGCCGATAGATAATGTATTAATGTTCGGAGACGGGTTGAAGGCGTATCACGATGTCTTCAAAACCCTGCCGAATGTAAAGGTTGCACCGCGCAATACCTGGTTCCCCAAGGCACGACATATTGCGCTTCTCGGATACCGGGCTTTCAGGAACGGCAAACGTAATAAGCCGGAAACGATTGTGCCGCTTTACCTGCGGCCGACCGAAGCGGAGATAAACCGCCGAAAGAAACCACAGATTAACGCAGATAGACGCCGATGGCGAAATCAGTGTGCATCCGCGGTTTATAAAACAGTATGAAGAAATACCGGGTCTGGGCTGAGATAGACCTCAAAACACTGGCGGAAAACGTCAGACATATCAGGTCGCAACTTGCGAAGTCCCAAGGGGACGGAGTCCCGACCATGCCATGCCGACATGGCGTGGCGAATGTCGGGAGCACAGACGGCGTCAAGATTCTGGTCGTGGTCAAGGCCGATGCCTACGGCCACGGCGCGGTACCGGTCAGCAAAACCGCCCTGGAAAGCGGCGCCTATATGCTCGGCGTGGGCGATTCCACCGAAGCCATAGAACTACGCCAGTCGGGCATCCTTAACCCGATTCTGATTCTGGGCGCTCTGATTGAAGAAGAAATCAGTTGGATTGTCAGCTACGATATCACCCCTTCCATCCATTCAATGGATTTGGTCAGCATCATTAACGACGAAGCCAAGAGGCAGAACAAACGTTTCAAAGTGCATCTAAAGATTGATACGGGAATGAGCCGGCTGGGCGCCACGCCCAAACGCGCTATTGAGATTGCCAGGAAGATTGCCACTCTGCCCAATATTGAACTGGAAGGCATATCCTCGCATTTTTCATCCACCGCCGACCCCAAGAATAGCGATTTTACATCACAGCAATTGAAACTCTTCAAGGAGACAGTTGACGAGATAGAAAAAGTAACCGGTCTTAATATTCCCCTCAAGCATATTGCCAATACCGGCGCGATTTATACGCATCCAGATTCGTATTTCAGTATGGTCAGACCGGGCGGCATCATCTACGGCGTTGACCCGGGCAAGGTCGCAACTAGTCCCGTCACACCATGTCGGTATGACGTGGCACTTATGCGGGACAAAGTCAGCCAGAATAAAATAGCATTCAATCCGATATTAAGCCTGAAATCACAGGTCGCATTCATAAAAATAGTCCCACCTAAAACACCGGTCGGTTACTGGCGTTCTTATATTACGCCCAAGCGCACCAAGATTGCTACCGTACCAGTCGGCTATAACGACGGCTATCCCTACCATCTTTCCAACAAGGGCTATGCACTGGTGCGCGGGCAGAAGGTGCCGGTCATCGGCACGGTCACGATGGATTATCTGATGTTTGATGTTACCGGTGTACCGGATGTCAAGGTCGGCGACGAGGTGGTTTTAATCGGCAAGCAAGGCGACCAGAAAATAACCACGGAAGAGTTAGCCCAGATTACCGGCACATCGCCTTATGTTATCACCTGCGGCCTGGGCAAACGGGTGAGAAGGGTTTATCTCGGATGAACAAACAGGGTTACAAGAAACTTGGATTTGCCACGATTGACATCCACCGCGAGCGGCGGTGCGGCTTTCCGGAAGTAATCTTCTGCCAGAATAAAGAGCCAGCCGATGTGGCCCGGATTGCCCGCGAGATACTTAAGCACAGCAAATGCCTGCTGGCCACCCGGGCCGATAAAAAGGTCTATCAGGCAGTAAAAAAGGTTGCCCGTGATGCAGTCTATCATCCCCGGGCGCGGGTTATCACCATCAGCCGGATTCCCCGGAAACGTGAAGGGTTGGTTCTTGTTGTCAGCGCCG
>JACQXL010000171.1 GCA_016208805.1 Planctomycetota bacterium
TTCCGGCCGTCAATCACGACCCAATCACAATGCGAAAGCCCGCCCGTGGCGAATGCCACATAAGCCGCGTTCTGCAAAGAGGCAATCAGGTCATTGATATGGTCGTTCTCGTCCGTTAGCACGGTCGGGTCCCAGTCCGCGCTAATCAGGACCTTGCCGGACTGCACTATCCGGTTGACTATAGCCGATTTCAGGGCCGTGCGCATATCCGGCGTGACTCGTGCCACATTAACTGGCCCGCCCAGGCCAATCTGGTCATCGCCCCGCAGATGCCCTTCAACCGTGTTATCGCCGGTCAGCCACATTGCGGCAATCGGCGCCATACCTATACCAATCTCCCGTGAGCCGGTAAAAGGCAGGACGTTCTTGGCCACCTTCTGGCTATAAGTTTCGGCTGAGGCATCAATGGTTTCCTTATAACGTTTGGCCGGTTCACCGTCCACGGTCTCAAATGCCTGGGCCAGAGAGCCGATATAATTATCGTAACTCTTGGCGATATTATCCGCCTGTTTGCGGACAATCCGGTTACGGTCAAGGCCTGAGCGCGACACGAAACCCGGATTAAGCAAAGGCGCATAGCCGGTTGCGGCCGGCAGCGCCAGTTTGGCCTTATAATCCGACTCGTTACTGATAGCCAGTTGCAATTGCTGGTAGGTCAGGTCGGCGTTATTCTTGGTGCCTCGTTTCCAGCGCTCCACCTGGACCTGGCCGGCCTCGGCCAAATCCATCAGCAGAGCCAATTTAACTTCACTAATCGTATCCATATTCGTTTCTCCTTTTTAGTAAACGGATTTAACAGATTTATCCGATTAATCCGCTTAATCAGTTTACAGATTTCACCTCTTGGGCAGTAAATCATCATTCGGTCTTCGGGGCAGGAGTTTAATATCCTTAATGGCCGCGCCATTCTTTACCCCTTTGGATTTCTTTACTGTTTTCATAATCTTAAACTCCTTTAGCCACAGTATTAATCTGTGTAATCTGTGGCTGTTAAACAGCCGGAGGGGCTGTTGTCTCTTGCTTGACGCTTCAGGGCGCCATGAGACCTGTAACAGCCCCAACCGAACTGTGGTTTCACTTTTTACCTTTCTTGGATAGAAGGTCTAAAACGATTTCAATAATCGTCCGAATAACCTTTTTCCAGAAATCAGACATTCCCTTAATCATAGGTTTGTCTCCTTTTAAGAAGCGGATTTAACCATTGATTAATCAGATACAATCCGCCCTTTAGGAAGAATAATAACGGCTGTATCAATCCAACGACGCAGTTTGATAATTGCCTCGTCGTAGAGTTTGATTGCAACACAGGGCGGAATATCCGACTCTATGGCAATGTAATGCCAGGAGCGGTCATAAACCGCATATTCCATAACGACCTCTGCTTCCATTTCGCTGACAATCCCCTTTGCCACGGCCTGTGTTAAAATCCGCGACCCCATATAGTTCCATAGGTTGCTCATATGCTTACTCCTTTCCGAGCGTCTTTGCTCTTACTATACTAAGGTGAAATTTCACCGAAAGGACGGGTAAAAATGATAAATTTAGGATACTTAACCTGAAATGTGTGTTTTATAGAGGGAGTCGGCGGAATGGTTCTGTAAGATTTTTAGGTATTTCTTAAATCCGAGAAATGAAATTTCATCATTGGGGCATATCTACACGATATTCTATCTCAAAAATAGTCCATCTTTGGTATAACCGCCCTTTTGCCACCTGATGTTACCACTGTTTTTTGCGAATTCCATGAGAAGTTTCCAGAGTTTGTTAGGTTTCTTTGTGCGCTTATCAAGAAATACCCCGTTGCCTAATTTAGGATTATTGTATTTATACGAATGCGTCTCGCTACCAATAGAAATCTCGCAGTGTTCCTCATCTTGCTCAAGAGTAATTTTTATATTGCGCCAGGTGGTGCCGCGCGGAGTGGTAATAAATGCATCCGAATCTGATAGTGGAGTTAAAATTTCAGCATTGATAAGCAAATTATTGATAGCAAAAGCATCCTTGAACTTAACAATATAAACCTGATTGTCCTCTAATGTTTTTAGCGACCCCTCTGATACCCCATCAAAAAAAAGGAACAAGAACAATTCGTGTGTGATAGCGACGTAATCGTTGAGGAATACTCAAAAGAATAGATTCACTTGTTTGCTCATTACTCAAAAGCACCAGAACCAAACCGATATTTTGTTTCCCAATATTTTTGCTACCAATAAAGTAAAGTCGTTTATTTCGCGCATCCAATACTGACGTTTTACCACTAAAGCCATTTTCACGGCTGATATTTGAGATGAAACAATTAATATCAAAAGAATACTTGGTGATATCATCATCGGTGAGCGGGATTGATTTTGTATCCGCCTCGCCGTCTGGGCAAACCGCCTCCCATTTACCTGCCACCTTACCAACAATCCGTTGATAATCTGAGTTACAGGAAGAACAACCGGAATCACAGGGATAATAATCGCCATCCGGATTATACCGGTGATATTTTAATAATTTTCCCTTAAGCAGATAATCAAAATCGCTCTCAGAAATGCGTTTTAGTTCGCTGGCCCGGAAAAGACGACTTGGTGATTTTTCCAGTTCCCGCAGGATATGTTGTAATAATTTACTGATAAAGGATAACACCTTGTTCCCTCAGATAATTCTCTATGGTTTCCTTGCCTTGTTTCTTGGTTAAACCAGCAATACTGGTCTTTGTTATTTCAACTTTTATGGGTTTAAGAGGCAATTCGTTTATCTTTAATGAAAACTGCAATGTTACCGCATCTAAATCAATGACCGTAAGCGATAACCCCAAATCTTCATCAATACTCTTTAATAAGTCTTCAGAGCCAAGGGACATTTTAAGCCGGCTCTTTCCGTTCATAGTGCCGGAAAGTTCCAATAGTTTTATTTCAATATCATCATTGCCGCTATAAAATTTTTCATCCTTGAGCGGTTCTAAAGAAATTAACCGCTTGGTATAGACCGATGGCGGTTGGACGGTTTTTAGGATATGCTGGCCGAACAATTCAATATATTTGTTTTTTGGCCCATCGCCCTTGCCTGCGGTTTTTATCCGCAGAACTTTCTTAGCCGGGTCGTAAACTAATCAGTTACTCCTTTATTATACCGATTATGCCATGTCCGTTGGGGCGTGTCAAGGAGAAGTGGGAGCCACAGATTACACGGATTAATTCTGTCTCTTACCAGTCCCTGTTTTATGGTGCGGAATGGAGGAATGCGGTCATTAAAAAGGCACCCTGACCCGGACTTTGGATGGCTTGGTTGTCCTCAGTGTTCTTTTACCGGTTAACAGGTCGTCTGCCGCTTAGTATTCGCTTTCATAAGTCCGTTCATATTCTTATGAACGGACACCCCGCTCTTTCTCGTAAAGAGCGGGACATTCGGGCTATGAACGAATTCATGAAAGCGAGCACTTAGGGGCGATACCACCACAGGTCGTTAACATAGTCATCCCAATGGGATTGCTTCGTTCCCTCTGGTCACTCGCAATGACACTTGAGGAAGGTTTCAACAGAAATAGTATTATATTTAGACCGGTAATTCGATTCGCTGGAAAAGCGGCTGGGACTTGGCGGTTTGGGTGCCGACCGGCAGTTTGCCCCAGCCGGCGCTTGACGGTAATCTTATATCGTCTGCCAGTCCCAACTGCGCCAGGATGCTTTTGCTCACCGTCGGCATAAAAGGCGCCAGATGGACCGCGACAATTCGGAGCGTCTCGGCCAGACCGTATAACACGGCGGGTAGATGCTCTGATTTGGCCTTGGCTAAAGCCCAAGGTTTGACCGAGTCTATGGTCTTGTTGGCCTGGTGTATCAGCGACCAGATGTCTTCCAGGGCCAGACTGAAGGCCAGTTTGTCCAGATGTCCCGGCACGGTGACGGCTAATTTCTCCGCGGTCTGGCGCAGTTCCTCTACTGGTTCATATGCCCCGGCCGGAGATGGTATCTTGCCGTCGTAGTATTTCTCTATCATCGTCAGGGTGCGCAGGACCAGATTACCCAGGTCGTTCCCCAGGTCATTATTATAGCGATTGATTAAGGCCGCCTCGGAGAAATCGCCGTCCAGCCCGAAGGGCATCTCGCGCAGCAGGAAATAGCGCAGGCCGTCCACGCCAACCTGTTTAATCACCTCGGCTGGATAGACGGCGTTGCCTTTAGATTTGGAAATTTTATCGCGGTTCATCGTCCACCAGCCGTGCGCAAAGACTTTTTTGGGCAACGGGATGCCGGCCGCCATCAACATCGCCGGCCAGATGACCGAGTGAAACCAGAGGATGTCCTTGGCAATCAGGTGGACATCGGCCGGCCAGAATTTATTAAATACGTCCGGTTTTGCCGGGTAGCCGATGGCCGAGATATAGTTTATCAGGGCGTCAAACCAGACCCAGATGACCTGTGAAGGGTCGGTCGGGAGCGGGATGCCCCAGTCAAACGCCGACCCGCCTTCGTCCCGACACAAAGTGTCGGGACTACTGCGGGCAAGCCTACCTTCGCCAGGACTACCCGGTGGACTTTGCGTTCTTTGTGCCTTTGTGGTGAAATGACTGCGGACAAGGCGACTGACGCTGATGTCTTCTATGCCGGACTCAAGCCGGTTGAGGATTTCATTATAGCGGAAGGACGGCTCAACGAATGCCGGGTTATCCTTGAAGTGTTTTAACAGCGGCGCCTGATACTTGCTGAGTTTGAAGAAGTAGTTATCTTCCTCAAAGAACTCACCCGGACGCTTGCAGACCGGGCAGGATTTATCGGGCGAGTCTTTAAGCGAGATGTAACGTTCGCAGGGCGGGCAATACCAGCCGGAATATTTGCCTTTGTAAATATCGCCTTTATCAATTACCTTTCGGAAGAGCGCCTTGACCGACTCCTCGTGCGACGGGTCGGTGGTCCGGATGAAGTAGTCATACGAGATGCCCAGTTGCTGCCAGGCCTGCTTGAACTTGGGCACGAGTTTATCCACGAATTCCTTGGGCGACAGACCGGCCTCTTTGGCGGTCCGGGCGATTTTGAGCCCGTGCTCGTCCGTGCCGGTCAGGAAGAAGACCTCGTAGCCGGCCAGCCGCTTGTAGCGGGCTAGCACATCGGCCGCCACGGTCGTATAGGCCGTGCCGATATGCGGCTCGGCATTGACATAATATAAAGGCGTCGTGATGTAATAAATTTTGCGCATACCTCGCTGAGCACAGAGATTAATAATAATGACGAATGTCTAAT
>JACQXL010000172.1 GCA_016208805.1 Planctomycetota bacterium
ATTCGCTAAAACCCTAATGACGAATGACTAATGACGAAATAAATCCTAATGCTTAAATGACAAATTTGGACATTAGGTATTCGTCATTCTTTCGTCATTGGACATTAGACATTAGTCATTTCTTTGTGCCTTTGTGGTGAACGCCGGTTTATCTTGACGCCGCTGGCGAACCCGTGTTACATTGCCATAATGTTCTTCATCACTGGCACCGATACCGGAGTGGGGAAAACCATCATTACCGCCGGACTGACATTGACCTTACGTAAACTGGGCTATGACGTCGGCGTGATGAAGCCGGTCTCCACCGGCGACAGGACCGATGCCGAGTTCCTGATTAAGGCCGTTGGACTGGATGACCCGATAGACCTTGTCAATCCGATTCATTTCAAGCATCCGCTGGCGCCGACCATCGCGGCTAAATTAGAACATCCCGCTCTTTGTAGCGCAAAGAGCGGGACTTCGCTGCGGCTACGCAAAGCCATCCCACTGGGACAGGCGCCGGACACAAAGAAAATCTTCACCGCCTATCGGAAACTCAAAGCCCGGCATAAAGACGGCGTGCTGGTGGAAGGCATCGGCGGGATTTTAGTTCCACTCACCAAGGATTATCTTGTGATTGACCTGATAAAAGAATTGCATCTCCCGCTGATTATCGTAACCCGGCCGGACTTGGGCACGATTAATCATACGCTGATGACCATAGAGGCGGCCAGGCAAAGACGTATCAAGATAGCCGGTTTTATAATTAACCATTCCCAGCCCGGACGAGTGAGCCGACTAAAAGAGACAATAGAAACGATTGAACGAATCGGGCGTGTGCCCTGCCTGGGTGCAATCCCCTACCTGAAAAATAGGACGCAGATAAACGCAGATTTACAGGATTTCATCAGCGTCATCTGCGCCAATCTGCGTCCCCATTTACTTAAATCCGTGGCTCACTCCGGTAGCCGGTGCATAAAGAAGAACCCACTGTCCGTACCCGTGGGCGTGGTCAACGTGAAATCGCCCACCAGCCGCCCCTTATAAACGCCCATACTGGCATTGCGGGCGCTACTGGCCGGGGCAATGGTAAATAGGTGTCCGGTCAACCCGGTGGCTAATCCGCTGAACTGCCCGGTCGTGGTGCTGGCAAAACTGACACTGCCGGACGAGATGGCCTGGATAGACGGATAGACAAACCCGGCGGTAATATTGCCTTCCTGGTCAAACCGGAGCCCGGCCGGGAAGACCTTGCCGGCATCCGGTCCGCCGGTCACACAAATACCGCCCCTAAAGACCGAGTTAACTATGGTGCCATCCGGCCGTCTGGATGCGAAATCACTGATATTAAAGAGCGGCTGTAGCGTCTTGGGCCCCCAGAAGTGTCCGTAAACGGTGCTGGCGCCGCTAATCCGCTTGACCCCCTTGATATGCCGCTTGCCTAACTCCACCAGCCCGTAGAACGAGGTATTGACGCCGTCCGAGGTTTGAATCGTGCCTGAGAATTTACCCAGCGAGGCGTCGTTAATAGTGAAACTGCCGCCGGTGATATTCAAGCCCATCGTGTTAGCGCCCTGCTGGACAACGCCGGATGCGTCAACAGTCAGGTTCTCGTTATACTGGAACGGCGGTGTATAGATATTTCCGAATGCCGTGCCGGTGATGAAGAAATCTGCCAGCGTCCAGGCGCTGGCCAGGTCAGTGAGCGCCCAGGATTCGCCCTTCTTGAAGATGAACCGGCCGCTGAAGGCGCGGGTTATCGGCATAGAGACATTATCCACCTCCACGGCGTGCATCATCCCGGCCAAAACAGTCGGGTTGGTGGCAGAGTCACAACGGGCCATCAGCCGAACCGAGCCGGTCCGTGAGACACCGGTGTAATTGAGTTCAATCTGGTAAAGTCCATTAACCGCACTTATCAGGAGGGCCGTGCCGCTGTCAAGATTGACGGTTTCAATCGGGTCGCTATAACCCTGCATCAGTAGCCAGAGCCGCGGCTCGGCGTATTTGCCGGTGACGGCGCTGGCGGCCACATTGATGGCCGCATTGGTCCAGTGGCGGACGACTTGGCGTTCGTTATTGCTGCCCATCTCGTCGCGCTGGAATTTAATACTGCCGCTCCAGGTGCCGGAGATGGTATCTAATGTAAAACTGCCGGTGCCTGAGCCGCCGCCGGTGTAAGCAACCGTGACGGTCTCGCTGGCCGTCATACCCTGGGCATCCACGGCGAAGATAAACCTCATCGCCGCCGGCGCCTTTGGTGATGGTCGCGCCGACCGAGATGGTCGTGCCGGAAACGGTTGCGCTGGGGCTATTGATATGCGGGGCGTTATCAAGACCCTCGCCCACTTCCTTGTTCTGGACATCGCCCAAATTATTACTGGCGCCGCCTTCCACATAGACATCAGTTTTCGGGGTATAAAACCCGCCGGCCACAATGGTTATCTGCTGGGCGCCGGCCGGGACATCGGACACGGTAAACTGTCCGTTCTGGTCGGTGATGCCGTGTGGTGAATTAGCGCCGAAGACGACCAGCGCGCCTTCTATGGGCTGGCCGCTGGCATCAACCATCCGGCCCGAGACCGTGCCCGGGGCGCTGCTGCCGGAATCAGCCACCTTTTCCGCTCCGCAACCGACATAACCCAGAATCGCGATTACCATAATCGCCACAACCATTAAACCCGTTTTATTCCTTCCCATATATTCCTCCTTCTTTAACAGTGACTTTAATGAGACCAGAAAACAACTCAATTTCTCTCTTATAAGTCCCTGTTTATATGTTTGAACACCAGACACCGTAAAAAGTTTCGGTGGTTATTATATTATTACGAGTTACGCAATTACGCACAAACCACCCCTTGTGTCATTGCGAGAGCCGACGTTAGTCGGCTCGTGGCAATCTCGGTTTTATGCGGGAATATGAGATTGCTTCGTCGCTTTGCTCCTCGCAATGACAGTGAGTGCGTACCTCGTATTATTATAACGAACCAGCCCGGCAGATTATTTTATATGGACAGAAACTTTATTATATGATAAGTGTTTATTAGAAAGGAAGGTAGCGGGTATGAATTATAAACACATCAATATCATAATCGCTCTATTAGTGGTAATGTTAATTTCGCTGGCGCCGCTGGGCGGCGGAGGCGGCGGCGCGAAACCACCGGTCGGGGGCGGCGGCCTGGGCGCAAAAATCGCGGCCGGCTCAACTATGGAAGAAACGCCTATTAACTGGCGGGGCGCCACCATCAAGGAAGCGCTGAAGATTGCCAAACCTAATAAAAGGGTCGTCTTTATTTATTTCTACTTCAACAGCAAGGACGAATTCCCGGCCAATTACGATGCCAAACTGGCCGAGTATTCGGACAAACGGGCCGTATTCTCCAAGATATTCGTCCGGACCGATACCAAAGGCAAAATCGTGGAGCCGGAAGTAACCGAGTTCTTCGCCAAGCATAAACTTTCGGCCGCGACCGTGACGGTTCTGCTGGATTATTACGGGAATTTGCTGTTCTCTGCGCCCGGACAGATGCAGGCCGATAAGATAATGTCCACTATTGATACGGGCGATAAAAAGGCCTGCGATATTGAATCGGACTTTAATAAACGCTACGAGAAAGCCGAGAAACTGGAAAAGGAAAAGAAGACAGCCGACCTGATTAAGGCGCTCCAGCAGATTGTTAACGATAAAAACCAGTGCTATCCGGCAATTGATAAGTCCAGAGCCAAACTGGACGAACTGGATAAAGCCGCCACCCAAGAGCATAATAAAATCGTCAAGGCATACGGCGATACTCCTGAAGAAGAACGGGATAAGGATAAAACGGCTAAGGAACTGGAGAATCTCCAGAAGGCCTATAAGGGACTGCCGGTAGAGAAATTACTCCAGCAGAGCATCAGCCAGATAAAGAAAGGCGAGACGCCTTCAGCACCGGAGGAAAAGCCCGCCGAGGAAGAGAAGAAGACCGAACCCCCGAAACACGAGTAATAAAACCCCTAAAATCCGACCTGATTCGCCCGATTCATGTTTAACTAATCCAATACTATTTTATTCTTGACAGGCCATTAATATTATATTCCAATAAGCAGGTAGAGGAGGGAATATATTATGAAAACTTCAGTTATGATAATGGGCCTGATATTGGCGGGACTGCTGATGGTTACGCCTGTCATATCTTATGCATCGGTTACAGACCGGAAACAGGACCTACGGTCTAAAGACAAGGATAAAGGCGACAACAAAGGCGGAGGCGACAACAGAGACAAGGATAAAGAAAAAGGCGGCGACCACGATAACCGTGATAAAACCAAAGATAAGGATAAGGACAAACCGGACAAGCCGACCCCGCCGGCACCACAGCCGCCATCAACCCCGCCGGCCCAGCCGAAGATGCCTGCCGGACCATCCAGCCCGGCCGTTACACCTAAAAAAGGTAAGTTGGATTCATTCTCAGACCCATATAAGGATAAAACCGTCAAATACGGCGACCCCGCCATAAGCGGCGGGATCTCCACCGACAAATCGTACCGGAGCACGAGTTACAGCAATTCGTACGATGATGACGATGACGACAGTTTCTGGGGCGAGTTCTTCGGAGAAGTATTCTCAGATATGGCTGGCTGGGTCTTTTTCGGCGACCACGGGTTCAGGTATAGTTCATACCCGTATAACAGTTCCAGAGAGCCGACCGAAGGGGTTTATATTTCCATAGACGAAGGGGCCGGGTTCAACCGCGGCAATCCGGTGGCATTGCAATTTAAGACCGATTACCAGCGAGTGGCCTATAATATTACCTCTTACGGCATCCGCGGAAAACTATCCACCCAGTCAAGCCTGACCTGGGATATGTCCAACCAGGTGTATTTAGAAGAAATTAACCTCCCCGGTGGCACAAGCCAGTTTGACTCCATCAACTATTTTGATACGCACATCGGCACCTGCGCCTTTACGGCTGATACCAATACGGTGGTTGATTTTGGCATCGGCTTTGCCTCGTTCAGAGATACGCTGGACGATTATCACACCGGCACTTCGGTCAAACTGGGCATAGACTACTTCCCGGGTAAACCCTGGAGTCTGCAGATTGGCACGACCTATGCCGCGCCGGGCGACCAGAGTATGGTGAAACTCAATGCCGATATCGGCTATCATCCCGCCTCGGCGGGACTGGAATGGTTCTTCGGCTATCACAACCTGATTAATTCCAGAGGCGATAACCTGGACGGTCCGGTCTTTGGATTGGCGTTGTGGTTTTAGAACCAGTAGGAGCAAAGCGACGTAATGGCTCTTATCCCGATGACCCCGCTCTTTGGGGCGCAAAAAGCGGGGGACATCGGGGCTGACCACGGATTGTTACAACCGCTTCAGCGCCTGCCCTATCCCTTTCAGCGTGAAGTCCACTTCTTTGGCCGAGATAATCAGCGGCGGCAACAACCGCACCGCATTATCCGTGGAGTTATCCGTGGAGAGCGATGAGTGGATATTATATTCCTTAAGCAACTCCTGTAATTCAACAACCGCCTCCTTGGAAGATAGTTCAAATCCAATCATCAAACCCAGAATTCTGATATCGCCAATCAGGTTCGGGAACTGTTTCTTGAGATTTTCAATTCCGTCCTTGAACTGTTTGGAACGTGCCACGACATTGGCCGTAATATCTTTTTCCCGCATCTGCCGGGTGGCGATATAGGCCGCCACCATAGCCATCGGGTTACCGCCGAAGGTGGAACCATCGTAACCGGGTTTCATTGCGGCGCTGATTTTGGGCTTGGTCACCACCGCGGTCACCGGATACCCGCCGCCGAAAGACTTGCCGATAGACATAATATCCGGCACGACGCCGTAGGTCTGCGAGGCCCACCACTGGCTGGGCTTGGCGGCGCAACGGCCGAAACCGGTCTGGACCTCATCGCATATCATCACCGCATTATATTTATCACAGAGTTGCCTGACCTTCTTAACAAAACCAACATCCAGCGGCCGAACACCCGCCTCCTCACTTTGCACCAATTCCATTATTATAATCCTGGCTTTGCCCTCTTTGAACAGTTTCTCTACGGCCGCGCTGTCGTTCGGTTCTATAAAATAGACCCAATCCTCCTTATCAAGCAGGAACGGCGTCCGATAGGCCGGATTATAAGTAACCGCCACCGCACCGTGCGTCCGGCCGTGGAACCCGTACTTCAACGCAATCACGCCTTTCTGCTTGGTGTATGCCTTGGCAATCTTGAGCGATTTATCCACCGCCTCGCCGCCGGAGTTCTGCCAGTAAAACTGGGTTAACTCTTTGGGGAGCATAGAATGAATCTCGTTCAGAAACCGCGCCCGGGGGATGTGCACCCGGTCTTCCTTGGTGGCGATTAATTGAGAGGCCTGGTTAAACAACCCCAGCGCAATCTCCTTGTTCTCGTTGCCCAGGTTGGTGGCGCTGTAGTTAGAATCCATATCAAGGTATTTGTTGCCCAGCGTATCGTAAAGCCAGACGCCGTCCGCCCGGACAAAGACCAAATCCTTCTCCAGCCGCGAGACCGGTATCTTATATGTCTCATGCATATCAATGGCCTCTTTGGTAGAAACATCGGCATCCTGCAGGAGCGATATAACCTGTTTGACCTCTTTGGCCGATAGCATCTTGGTCAGCGTGACGGACAGATTCTTTGATGCGGCCAGTGTCAGATAAACAAACTTGTTCCCGTTGGACTGGTATGCCGTCTTATTAATATGCGCATCAAATATATCAGCCGCCTTTCCGGGCGCAACTGCCCCTAAAACCTCTCTGAGCCGCCCGACCGTCGGGTTCATCCGCTCCGGGTGCAGTTTCCGGTCATTGACCAGAACATTCAGCAGGCCTGTTTGCATATTCATTTCTCCTTTATTCATCACAGAAACACAGTGTTCCCCCTTATAAGTCCCCCCTAAAAAGGGGGAAGTAAGGGGGGGGTGTCGGCCTCTACACACCCCTTTTATTCCCCTCTTTTTAGAGGGGATTTTCAGAGAACACAAAGAAATTATCTGTGTTTATCTGTGGATTAATATTCTCTTACCTATCTTTATCTGTTTCTTGACCATCTTGGTTGAAGTGCCGCCGTAGGATTTCTTTGACTCAACCGATTTCATAGCGTTAAATACTTTATAGACATCGCTGCCGAACAACGGCGAGAACTTCCGGAACTCCTCCAGACGCAATGACAGCAATAATCGCTCTTTATCAACCGCATACCGGACCAGTCTGCTGACGATATGATGGCTCTGCCTGAACGGCACGCCCTTCTTGACCAGATGATCCGCCAGGCGAAAGACATCGC
>JACQXL010000161.1 GCA_016208805.1 Planctomycetota bacterium
AGAGACGGGAAAACTATTGGCGAAGGGGGTGATGAATCATAAGAATACATTTTTTGCTATGAACGGGTTTTTTATCAAATATCTTGACTATTTTGGGCTGTCATAGTAAGATATTGGTAACTTTTTAGACAGCCTGAGTTACTATATGAGAAAATAGTCATTTTGTTATACGGTCTTAATTGAGACCGCACAAAATGACTTAGCGGTAATCATCCGGGTCAATCTTATATTTGCGGAGTTTGAGGTGGAACTGGGCCCGGCTCAGGCCGGCAATCTCGCTGGCTGCCGAGATGTTACCGCTGGTGGATTTAAGCAGTGTTTCCAGATATGCCTTTTCCGCCTTATCACGCGCCTCGTCCAGGGTCTCACTGGGAGAAATCACCGACTCAGTCGTGATACGCTCTACCTGCGTCTTCGGTCTGACCTCATCCGGCAGGTCAGCCGGGGTAATCACCCCATCCGTATCCAAGGAAACCGCCCGCTCTATGATATGCTCCAGTTCCCGGACATTGCCGGGCCACCGGTAACGGGTTAGCAGCAACATCGCTTCCATAGAAATATCTTTTATCTTGCCCTGACTTAACTGTTGCAGGAAATGATTCGCCAGGACAATAATATCTTCCATCCGTTCCCTGAGCGGCGGCACCCGGATGCCAATCACATTGACCCGGTAGAACAGGTCTTCCCTGAAAAGCCCTTTAGCCACCAATTCCTTGACATCCTTATTGGTGGCGCTAATCAGCCGGAAGTTGGAATGGAGCGCCTCGGTAGAGCCGATGCGGGTGAACTCGCCCGTTTCCAGCACGCGCAACAACTTGGCCTGAACCGGCAGAGGGATTTCTATAATCTCGTCCAGGAACAGGGTGCCGTGGTCGGCCGCTTCAATCAGACCTTGTTTGCGTTTCTTGGCATCGGTAAATGCGCCGGCCTCATAGCCAAAGAGTTCAGATTCCAACAATGTTTCAGGAAGCGTCACGCAGGAAAGGGCGATAAAACGGTTGCCGTTGCGTGGGCTCCTCAGGTGTATCTCGCGCGCCACCAACTCCTTGCCCGTCCCGGTCTCGCCCTCTATCAACACGGCCGAATCCTTGTCGGCTATCTTTTCTATCAACTGATAGACCTTCTGCATCGCCGGGCTGACGCCGACTAATTTGCCGTATGCCTGGTTATGCGCGGTCAGCGTCCGGAGATTTTCTATCAGATGTTTCTCCCGATGTTCCTTAAGGGCGCGCTCTACGACTAATTTCAGATGTTCTATGTTAAGCGGCTTGGACAGATAATCCAGCGCCCCGCTCTTGAGCGCATCCACTACGGTTTCAATACTCCCGAAGGCGGTCATCAGAACCACGTCTATCTCCGGGTCAGCCGCTTTGAGGCGCTTGAGCGTCTATATCCCGTCAATCCCCGGCATACGTAAATCTACCAGCGCGATATCAAAGGTATTGGGCCGGAACGCGGCCAATGCCTCGGTGCCGAATGCCCAGGACCGCAGGGTCTTGTCCAGCAGGAGCCGAACCACCTCCTCGTCGTCTATGACCAGAATCTTACCGGTTAACATATTATATCTACCGGATACGCGATGCGGGATACGAGATACGCGTATCACTCATCCCATATCCCGTATCCCGTATCCCATATCCGTCCCCACTACTTCATTTTGAGTGGCAGTTTGACGATAAAGGTCGCGCCCCGGCCCGGCTCGCTCCGGACCACGATACTGCCCTGGAGCGCGCTGATAATCTCCTTTGAGACATACAAACCTAATCCCAGCCCGCCGCCTTCCTTCTTTGGCGATGCCGACTTGGTCGTGAAGAACGGATTAAATATCTTGCTCTGCTCTTCGCTCCCGATGCCCTTGCCGCTATCGCTGACGACCACCTGGACAAAATCCCATCTATTATTCACTTCTATGGTGATGGCGCCCTTATTGGGCAGGATGGCCTGGCGGGCGTTAAGCAAAAGGTTAAGGAATACCTGCTGCAGCAAATTCGGGTCGGACATTATGGCCGCGACATCTTCCACCTTCTTGGCCACCTCTATACCGTCCTTATCTAAATCGTGTTTAACCAGCGCGAGCGCCTCGTTGACTACATCGGAGACGACGACCGGCTCTAAACGTGGCTGTGGTTTGCGCGAGAAGTTAAGCAGGTTGCGCACTATCGCCAGGGCGCTGGCCAGACCGCGCCTGGTGATGTTCAACGTCTCGGTCACCTGCGCCGGCGTGGGATTATCAATCGTCAGTTCCACGATGCCCTTGAGCCCGCCCAAAGTATTAAAGAAGTCGTGCGCCATTGCGCTGGCTAATTGGCCGACCGCGGCCAGCCGCTCCCTCGCCAGCAACTCTTTCTCATATCTCTTTATCTCGGTCAGGTCCTGGAACACCGCAATCGTGCCGGTCCGTTTACCGGCCGCATTATAGAGGATGGAAAACCGCATCCCGATACAGACGGTTTGTTCTGGCGAGCGCGCCAGTGTAATCTCGGCCCGGTCGCCCTTCCGGGCCGAATAGAACTCCAGCATCGCCTCGTGGAACTTCTTCAAGCGCGGAATCTTCCAGATGGCTTGCCCAAGCGTATTGTGTGCGGTTAAACCGAGTATCTCTTCAGCCCGTTTGTTAAAGACCGTAATTTTATCTACGGTATCAAGAACGATGATGCCGCCGGGTGCGGACTGGAAGACATTGCGCAGGTATTCGGTCAGGTTCTTGACCTCGGTAGTCAGCGCTTCTTCGGAGGCGACCTTCTCGCGCTGGTGCCGCTCGGTCTCCTCGGCCAGATACCCGATAAACGTGGCCACGATAAACAGGAACGCCACCCGGCTTAGGAACAATCCGCCCAGCGCCTCTTTGAACGGGTCGGCCGAAGGGCCGGCCGTGCTGATGAACCCGTAGATAACCGCTCCGACCAACGTGGTTACAAACGCGGCCCAGACCGACCGGATGGATGCGGTTATCAGCACGATTATCAGGAAGACGATATAAAACCGGTGCGCATCCGAGGTGCCCGAATAATAGATGAACAACGTCATCGCGACGATATCTACGACAAAACCGAACATCGTCGCCAGGGACTGGCTGACCAGGTTGAAATACCTGAAATACCCCAAATTGGTATTGACGAAGAATATGGCCAGGGCTAAATAAATCTGGAACGGGATATCGGCCAGTTTGTATTGCCCGTCCCGACATAATGTCGGGATCATCGTGACCAGCGAGAAGATGATGGTCAGCCGGAGCGCCAGAACTACGTGCTTTGATTTGTCCATATACCTGATTTGAGTATAAACATTATGCCGGACGTGTCAAGAACTTATTTATAAGGAAACCAGGAGAACAGGAAAATAAATCCTGGTTTCCTGGTCTCCTTATAAAAGGAAATTCCTATGTAGCCAATGCACCGCGCGCGTAATCCATCTTGAGCATCTCCGGGAATGCCTGCTCGTAATATGGCTTCTCGCAGGAAATCCTGGTATAGTCCTGATGCCGGAGTTGTGCGCTGAAGCGGCACCCGCCACTGCACATCGGCAGGTAAACGCACTTACGGCAGTCCGGCTCGTCCAGCGCCGAGTGCATGGCCATAAACTCAGTATGCCGGTGGTTGAGTTGCTTGTCTGCGATATTGCCGATGCAGAACTCGGCGCGGCCGACGAACCCGGCGCATTTGTAGATGTCGCCCTGCGGGTCGATTACTAACATTGAGCCGTCCTGGGTCATCGGACAGCCGTTGACGCCGGTGGCCGGCTGGACGCGGAAGCCGCGGGCAATTGCGGCCCGGCGCAGTTCCAGCCCTTCGGCCATCAACTCGCCAGAAAGATGACTGCAGCCGGTCTGCTCTATGGCCGATGCTTCCACGCCCATCCGGGCCATCACCGGCGCCAGTAACAGCGTCCCGATTTTCTGGTCCAGCCCGCGGGCTTTGAGCCAATCCATCATCTCTATCAGACTCTTGGTATTGGTCCGGTCAAAGTTGGCCGCGATATCCACCCGGACAATGTCGGATACGGCCTCAATATTCTGGACAATCTCGTCAAAGGTGCCGTAGCCGTTTCTGAACGGCCGACGTTTATTGTGTATCTCCGACGTGCCGTCTAAGGTAATGCGCAGGTTGGTCAGCCCGACCTGGCGCAGTTCGCCTATCAGCGCGGTATTTATCGACGTCCCGTTGGTAATCGCGCCGAACGAGAATCGCTTAATGCCTTTCTCTTTGACAAACCGGCCCAGTTCCTCGCCGATGGCCATTATCGGCACCGGGTTGAGGAACGGCTCGCCACCGTAGAATATCAGCCGGACCTTCTGCGGATGCCGCCGGGTTATCTCTTGCTTGAGATACTCCAACGTCCTGAATGTTACGTCATCGTTCATATAAAGATGGCGTTTAACCGATTCCTCAAAGCAATACTCGCAGGCCAAATTGCAGTTATAGGTGGTCAGGAGCATCGCGGTGAATTTGCTTGATGCGTGCTTGATGCCGTCTAACCATTGCTCCAGTATTTTATCCTCATCCGCATCGTCATTGACCAGCAGTCCGCTGTCGGCTAACTGATTGAGCAACTGGTATGTCTCATCGGACAGGTTACCGTTCTGGGGCAGGTGTTCTAATACTTCTTTGAGTTCCTGGCCGACCACGGCGATGCCCTGGGTCCGGGTGTTGTAGGCCAGTGACTCGTCCGGGGCCGGGAAGTTGTCATAAAATAAAGTGTATCTGGATAGTCGCATATAAACCTCCTTCAAGGGAAAGCACCAAATATCAAATCCCAAACTCCAAATAAATTCCAATTACCAAAATTCCAAGCATTGGAATTTCGGTCATTATTTGGAATTTGGTGCTTGGAACTTGGTGCTTCATCTTATATATCCCATCAAATACAACTCTGCGGCTGTAGTTACTCCGTCCCGATACACCGATGTAACGAACTTCCGGTTCGCGTCTAACGGTATCAACACGTTCAGGTAGTTGGTAAAGTCTTTCGCTCCGGTGTCCAGCCGATACAACGGGGCCGGGTCAACGGTCGGC
>JACQXL010000064.1 GCA_016208805.1 Planctomycetota bacterium
ACAGCCCTCTGGATAATATATCGGCTATCTAACATTAAAATCTTTAACATTTTCGGATACCTATTTATGATTTGTTGTACTAAGTTTAAGAGTAATCGTTCCGGTTGACTCGGATGAATAACTGGAGTTGTTCTGCCGGTATGCCTTGACGCAGTATGCATAGTGCGTGCACGGGGAAAGATTATTATCAGAGAAACTAACCACATTTTGCCCAACAGTTGCAATCTGTTTAAAGCCGGCGGCCTCGCCCGGCTCGCTACCCCATCGTTCTATGATAAAACCATCTTTGGCCTGTGAATTATCTACCCAGGACAGGTTTATCTGGTAAGGAGAAACTGCTGTTACTGTCAATCCAGTGGGAGTTTCTAAAAGTGTGGCCGCGTTGGCTTCATTAGAACAGGCGCTTTGACCTGCCGCGTTATGCGCCCTCACGCGGTAATAATAATCTGTGCCAGATGGAAGGCTGGTATCCGGAATATAAACCATAGATGACGCAGGAGGAGTAACAGAAGGACTGACAAACATATATTCTGCATAAGTCCCATTCAGACCATTTTTACGTTCCATTATAAAACCATCCTCGTTATCAGAATTATCCTGGAAGGAAAGAATATTCTCAGCCGAAGAATGAGACAGGGCTGTTAAATTAGATGGGGCTTTGGGTGGTAATTTAATCTTGTCCGGCACCGAAGTCTTTAAGACATTCGACGTACCTGGCGCGGCGGGTTCGGCAGTTTTAGCGGTTCGGTTAGAATATGATTTGTCCGGTGCATCAGTCTCGGCTTTTGCCATAGACCGATTAACCAGTGTTTTCGTTTCTCCGGCGCTATCTACAGTAATAGCCGCCTGTGTCCTGTAAAGGTATAATCCGATAATAACCAGACAACCGAATAATACCACTGCGATTAAAGCGAACAGATTCTTATGCATATTGTTTTCCCTATTTATGCCACCACCCTATCAGTGGACAACGCCTTGGTCAGTCTGGTGACACGCCGCGCCATCCCACGCTATTTATTTGTCTGATAGCCCCAGTTCAGACATAAGGTCTTCGCACTTACGAGCGGCCGGCGTGCCGTGATACTGCTTGATGATGTATTTGCAACCGCTGGTTATCGAGCCGAGGGCGGCGTCGTTCTTCTTCTTGCAGGACTGACAGTTTTTAGGGTCAAGCGGCTCGTCTATCTGGCAGGGTTTGAGTTTATCCGCAATCTCTTCAATCTTCAACCATTCCCGTTCCGCCTTCAACGACTTCTGGAACTCCTGGTCGTTCTTTAAGTCATTGAGCACCTTGTCGGCCTGGGTGCCGATTTCGTCGCCCTTGAATTGCTCGGATAAACCTTTGTAAATATCATAATGCTGTAATGGTTCGGTGTCTTTGAAGGCATCGGCCTTGGTTTTTTGCCGTTGGGCATAATTATTGAGCCGAGCCAGTAATTTCTCGGCCTCGGCCTTTTCATCGGCATCGGCGCTTTCAGATTTTTTCTTCAGTTGACCCATAATATTGCCGTAATTTTTGGACTTGGCAATCTGGCCGGCCAGCGCCGACAGTTTCTTATATGGTCCTTCGCCCACCAGCGGGTCTGGCGCATTTTTGACGGTTTCGTCAAGTTTCTTGCCGGCCCGGGCCGGGTGTCCGTCAAAGACCAGTTCGCCCCGATGGTTGAAGACGCAGAAATGCGGGATGCCCGAAAAGGAAACGCCGCTGATATCGCCCTGCTGGTAGATGGGATAATTGATTTTTTGCGACTTGCAGAAAGAGGTTACTTTATCAGCCGGCTCGTTCTGGCGGTGGATGCCGATAAGCACAAACCCGCTGGGGCTGTATTTTTTGACATACTTGACCATATCCGGGATGCTGGCCCGGCAGGGTCCGCAATTGATGCCCCAGAATTCAATGGCCACGACCCGGTCGCGCAGGTCTTCTTTATCAACCGGCTCCCCCATCAACAGTTGGCCCAGACTGAGATTGTCTATGGTAATGTCAGATTTTCCGCTATCCTCCGGCTGGTCAACCTGTCCCGCGGCCAATAATACCAGCAAGGCAATGGCTAATTTTATCCTGGTCAGAGTATCACCAAGTGTCATTGCGAGCGACCTTAGGGAGCGTGGCAATCGGACGCCGAGCGTCATTCTGAGGCGAAGCCGAAGAATCTCGTTACAAGTTATGAGACCCTTCACTTCGTTCAGGGTGACACGTTGTGTCAGATTGCTTCGTCGCTCATCAGATTCGCTCCTCGCAATGACCAGAATGTGGGAACCAGTGTTTTTGCCAAAACCTGTCAGGGTTCCGTTCATGGTATTCCCCCTTATTTCAGTTTTTGGCGCCATTCGTTTATCTGGCCGCGCATCTGGGCGGCCAGCGGGTTGGATGGCGGGACGATTTTGAGTAGTTGCTCGCCGTCCGCGATGGCCTGCTCATAGTTGCCCATCCGGGCGTGGATATTGGCCCGGCCGCCTAAGAAGGCCGGTTGTTTGGGGCTGAGTTTAATCGCCGCATTGCTGTCCTCAAGCGCTTTGTCCATCTCGCCCTGTGCGAAATAGACGCCGCTCCGGTAGTAATAGGCCTCGTCCGATTTGGGGTCAACGTTGATGGCCTGGGTCAGGTCGTCCAGTGCGGCATCAAAGTTGCCCATCTGGAAATAGGCCGAGCCGCGCTTGACCAGCGCCTTGGCATAATAAGGGCATTTCGCAATCGCCTCGTTGAGCGACTCAATCGCCTTGTCAACGTTACGGTTGAGCAGATAACTTTCAGCCCGGTTATAGGCGGCCCGGGCCTCGCCGGTGATTTCGGTCTGCTCGGACGGCGATTTAGGTTTATCAGGTTTCCGGACAGTTTTGGTCGGCGCTTTGGCCGGGCCCATCTTGGCCAGTAACTCGCGGGCCGGTTTATTGGCCGGCTCCACCGCAACGGCTAAGTCCAGGAACCGGCGGGCAAAGCCGTTGTATTTCTTGGCCAGGCAGTCGTTGGCCAGTTTTACCAGCGAGGCCGCATAATTGCTCTTGATTCTGGCCAACTCTTTTCCGGCCGTGTCTATCTTATCAAGCCGGGCGGTAACAGTGGTGGCTATCTGTTTCTCTTCAGCCAACGGCGACCGCTCCGGTATTGATTTCAGGCAGCGCCGGTAATAGAACACCGCCTTTGGGGTATCTTTCAGTTTCTCAGAGCACTCCCCCAACTTGAACAGGGCCTGGGGAAACTCAGGCCGGTAGGCGACGGCCTTCTTTAATCGTTCAACCGCGTCCTCGTATTTGTTCTGCTTGATGATGGACAGGCCGGACTGGTAGTAGGCCTGGGCCAGGTCGGCGTTACCCGCCTGCGCCGAGTCTTCGGCGGGCAGGTCGTCCGTAGATACACCGAGCCCGTTCCCCCGCCCTGGCGGGGTCAGGACAAGCCCACCGCTGATGGCCAGCGCCACTAATATTGATACACAAAAACGCATAGATACTTCACTAAAGTTTTTGTAAGCTGATTAATCAGATTTAAACGGATTTGGCGGTCCCAGTGGGATAAAGGGATTTTGTCCCTGCGGGACCAGTTCCGTTTAATCACTGAACTCTTGCGAAATGCCCCTTTTGTCATTCTGAACGGAGTCCGCCATAGGCGGACGGAGTGAAGAATCTCCGTTTTATGCGGATTTGGGACGAGATTCTTCGTCCCGACACTCCGTGTCGGGACTCAGAATGACCATGCCATGCCGCACCACGCGATGCCGCATGGCGTCGTGGCGTGGCACTTTTTGGGTGGTTTATTTCCCATTTCGCAAGAGTTCAGGATATAGATATATTGGTTGTTCATTTGAGTCCCTCCTTTCTTAATGCACCGATATATTATTATCGGCACAAGGAGGGACTTTTCTTTTTACCCTTAAGTCACTGCCATTAGCCGGCAGGCAGGC
>JACQXL010000164.1 GCA_016208805.1 Planctomycetota bacterium
TGGTGCATATTTTCCGGACCAGCCGCTGGGCCACGACTGCCTCCAGGGTCGCGCTGATAAGAAACGGCTCTATGCCGATATCCAGGATTCGGGCGATAGACGACGGCGCATCGTTGGTATGCAGTGTCGACATCACGATATGGCCGGTCAATGACGATTCTATGGCGATGCGGGCCGTCTCCGGGTCTCGGATTTCACCGACCAGAATCACGTCCGGGTCCTGACGCAGGATTGACCGCAGGCAGGCCGCATAGGTTACACCGATTGATTCGTTCACCGGGCACTGGATGATGCCGGGCAAGTCGTATTCCACCGGGTCTTCGGTGGTGATAATCTTCCACTTGATGTCGTTCAGGTAATTAAGCGCCGAATAGAGTGTTGTTGTCTTGCCGGAACCGGTTGGGCCGGTGACAATAATAATGCCGTTGGGCAGACTCAGGAGTTTCTTAATGAGTTTACCATCATCTTCGCGCATCCCGATATTGTCCAGGTCAAGGGCGACGACGCTCTTATCCAAGACGCGCATCACCACGCTCTCGCCGAACATCGTGGGCAGAGTGGAGACGCGGATATCAATGGGCTTGCCGCCGACATTGAGCATAATCCGGCCGTCCTGGGGCAAACGCGTCTCGGCGATATTCAGGTTTGAGAGTATCTTGATACGGGAAATCAGCGGCAGGGCCAACTGCAGTGGCGGCGGCGCCATTTCATAAAGCACACCGTCAACCCGGTATCTTATCTTGAACTCTTTCTCAAACGGCTCAAAATGGATATCGCTGGCCTGGTCCTTGATGGCGTGAAGCAGAATCAGGTTCAAGAGTTTCTTGACCGGCGCCTGCTCGGCCATCGCGGCCATATTGTCAATGGTCAGCGCCTTATCCTTGCCTTCCAACATCTTCAGGTCGGTGTTATCTTCCATCTCCTTGAGAATAGTATCCATTGAATCGTCTTTGCTGTAATATTTATCAAGGGCTTTATTGATGGAGGCCTCGTCGCAGATGGCACCTGTAACCTGGCAGCCGAGCATAAACATGAGGTCGTCAAAGATATTGATATTGAGCGGGTTAGACATCGCCACGGTCAGGGTGTTATTCTCAAATTTGATAGGGATAATTTTATAGACCTTAGCCATAGAGGACGAGACCTTATCAAGGACGTCCTTGGGGATATCAAGGTCTTCAAGGGCGACGACTTCCATCCCGACCTGTGCGCCGAGGGCCAGCAGGATTTCTTCTTCGGAGGCGTAGCCGAGTTGGACGAGAATCTTGCCGATGGCGCCGCCTTTTTGTTTCTGGATATTGATGGCCTCTTGGATGTGCCGCTCGGTGACGACTTCCATCTCCTTGAGGATTTGACCTAATTGTTTGCGTGTCATAATGATTCAAATTGTATCTTGCGTCTTCAGACTGTCAAGAAAATCCCGACTAAAGTCGGGATTACACACCCCCTACCCCCTCTTAATAGAGGGGATTTGGTTCCGAAAGTCCCCTCTAACAAGAGGGGATTTAGGGGTGTGTATTTTATACTTTCCTATACTGCAAGAAAATTGCAACCACAGACCCCGATAGACATCGGGGCTGATAGACACAGATAATTTACCTATCAACCGGGCCAGATGTGACGGCGCTTTATGGTTATTTGCATTATCTGCCGGATGACGGATTTTTCCCGGCCGGGCGATACCAGCCCGTTAGCATAAATCCGCCAGAAACGCAACCGGTCTGCCCGGGTCATCACCGCCGGCATCGCGGCGTTTAATTGAGTCAGGTTCTTGATACGTCGCCGCATAGATATGCGCGGGCTGAACCGGACACGGTCAAGGTCTATGAAATGGAATGACCACCTCTGTGTAAACTGATTAAACGGATTAATCTGTGTAATCTGTGGCTGGTCTTCCACCAGGATGTTATTGGCTTTCAGGTCGCAGTGGAATATGCCGTTGTTGTGGAGACGCCGGACGGCAAAGGCGAATTCCCTGATAAATTTGCACCGCAGACCTGCCCGCCCCGATGTCCATCGGGACGCAGGCGGGGACGCAGAGGACGCAGAGATAAACGTATCCATCACATACTGGTTTGAGGTGGTGGCTTTGACTTCTTGGGTTATCAGGTATGCCCGTTTAGCCCAGAGCCAGAACGGGTCTTTTTCCACCACTAGGGCCAGCGGTGGCGCAGTCGGTATGCCCCTTATCTGGAAATTATTCCCGTTGACCCAGGCCATCTTGGCCGGATGATAGCCGAAAAGCGATTTGAGCCGGCTGGCCAGCGCCAGATAACGATATTCCTTTATATATATTTTACCACCTGCCGTCTTATCTCCATAAACGGTAATGGAACGATTCGCCGTGTGCTTAATCAGAGGATGCTTAAGCGGGAAAGATGCCTGACGAACTATCTCATTATGCGCCTCAATTAAGAGTGAAAAGTCTATCCGGGGCTCCATTCTACGGGTGAAAGTCTGATAGATATTTTCCGGTGTGTTCCGGCGAGATGACAGGTATCGGGAGCCGCTCCGGAGGCATCTTTTGGCCCGGCGATGGTAAAGCCGGTGGCGTATCTTTATCATCCGCTCGGCTACCTCCCGGTAGAACTCTTTCAGCCGCGCCGGCCTGAAATCCAGGTAGCGGTATGCCTTGAGAAACCGGACCACATCAGAGAATGCCAGAATCTTCCAGAGTGAAAAGGACACCTCGGCCAAGTTTGTCATCTTCCGGGCGCGGCTGAGACCCTCCGGCAGGACATAGGAACGATGCAGGTCTATCAGGAATAAGTCCGGTGATTCGGCCAAATCACCTGACTGCTTTAGCAGGATATTGCCTGTATGCAGGTCGCGGTGCAAGAAGTTAATGTTGTGAATATCCCGGATGAGTTTTCCGAGCGTCTGGAGCAGTATATTCTTCTGGTCACGCGGCAATGATTTAATCCCGGCCTCGTTTAACGTGGTCATCCCGTCCAGTTTCTTAAGCAGGAGAAACGAATCAACCGTGATGCCTAATTTTCTCTTCTCCAGCGCGGCTACCGGATAAACGGTATTCTTGCCTTTGCCAATCAGGTAATTACTGATGCGTAGTTCGGTCAGCGCGCTGGAGGACGCAAAAATAGATTTGATAATATTGAATAAACCCCTCTTAAACTTATACCGCTTGACGAACAATTCCTGGCCACCCGCAGGGTGACCCTGTGGGCCATCCGGCAGGGTAAATGTGAAGATAGTCCGGGCGTTGTTATCCTTGAGCGCGCCGGATGCGGCCCTCTCATAGAGCAACTGCTCCTTGCCGACCAGGTTGCTTTCCATCGCCCGCCGGTATGCGTCGTTCACCAGCCAGTGATAAGGATTATTCTTTATGCGGATAAAGTTGGGCATATTTCTTTATATACCTGCAATACCTGCTTATAATTCTCATCAAATGAGTATCTGGATGCGGTCAGGCGGGCTAATTTGCCGATATTCTCGCATAATGTTCTGTCCCACCCGTCCTTCGTCCCAGTGGGGACTTCGGAGGGCAAGGCCGCTATCGTCTTGAATGAAGGCGTAAGCAAAAACCCGACTTTCTGCGCCAGTGCCCGGACATCGCGCGGGTCATCCACCACAAACGAGTCCAGTGAATCGGTCATAATCTCTGATGCACCGCAGGAGCGGCTGGTCACCACCGGCAGGCCGCTGGCCATCGCCTCCAGGCAGACCGTGCCGAAAGGTTCGTACAGTGTCGGAAATAAAAATATATCACTGGCCGCATAGTATTGCTCAATCCGGTCCTGCGGCCCGGCAAATACGACCTGTTCTGCCACGCCCAGCCGCCGGGCAAAGCCGGTATATTTCGCGATATTACCGTTGCCAACCACCAGCAGTTTCAGAGGAAGATTTTTAGTCAGTAGCGAAAATGTCTCTATGGCATAACGCAATCCTTTACGCTCAAACCCGGAACCGGTAAATAAAATAACAATATCTTCTTCCTTGAGATTAAACCGTTCTCTTACAGACAAGCGATACTTCCCGCGGTTGTCAGGATTAAACCGGTCCAAATCAACTCCGTTGTATATTACCTCAATCGCCTCATCCGCCACATTATAATAGTGCTGGATTTCCCGCTTGACCATCTTGGAAATGCAGATGACTTTCTTGTAGGCGCCCGGCGCAAAACTCCGTTTTTCCAGGTGCATCACAATCCGGTTACGCGGGTTAAGCCACTGGAGCGCCTGTCCGAAGATATGACTCATTGAAGGATGGCGGTGCTTGAGGTATTCCCAGTGGCAACCGCTGCCGACCCGATAGATATCCTGCGAGTAAGTCCGACCGAACCCCTGGATGATGTCGTATTTCTGTCCGGCCAATTCTCTGGCGACATTACGGGCAAAGTGGGAATACCTGAGCGGCGGATATACTGAATCAGCATCTATAATATGAAAAACTGGCGCCGGCTGGCCTTCGGGCGGTTTGTCTAACAGACGATGGCAGAATATATGCACCTCATGACCATCGGCCAGAAGGTGTTTAGTCAGGTCGGCCACATAGCGCTCCACACCGCCTTTGGAGTCGGAATAGTTGTAGATGACCAGTGCTATCCTCATCAGTGTTTATCGGTAGTTTCTTTCTCCCACATCTTGGCGTACTTGATAAAGACATAATAACTTGATAAGACCGCAATAATCAAACCGGCCAGCCCGTCCAGGAAACCCGCTTTCCATAAATAGGTCTCAATGAACTTGGCCGGCGGCCTGAAGAAAAGATTAAGTAATGAGAACCCGTTTCCTTTAGCCCGGAGCGACTCGCCGGCCGCATCGGAGAATTTGTCTATGGTTCTCAACTGGTACGCGATATTTTTATAGGTATGATGAACGAGTTCGCCCTCAAGCCGCTTAATCGTTGTGCCTTCAGCCATTATGACGCGGTCGTGCGGGTCATCGCCGCCCCATTTGCCCTTGCTTTTCCTGAAGAGCCGGAGTTTATAATCCGGGTACCAGCCGCCGTGGTTAATCCACCGGCCCAGATAAAACGTATGGCGTTTGATGTAGTAACCATCATACTTTTCGTATTGCTTATTGGCCCATTCCCGCCTGATTTCAGTCCGCGCCTCATCGGTCAGGACTTCGTCCGCATCCAGCGAAAGCACCCAGTCGTTTGCGGCCAGCCCCAAGGCATGGTTCTTCTGGTTGACAAACCCGGGCCATTTGTTCTGGAAGACCTTATCCGTATATTCCTTGCATATGGCCACGGTTCGGTCCATGCTGAATGAATCCACCACGACAATCTCGCCGCCCGACTCCTTGACCCATTTGACGCTCTCCAGGCAACGCCGGATATTGTCTTCCTCGTTGAAACAGATAATGGTTACGGAAATAGGCTGTGTCATATAGCAGCATTATAAAGCGATTGGGTATTTTGTCCATATTTTCTTACTGGCTGTTAGTCCTGCCTCGACGGGATGTTACAGCCAGTTAGATCCCGCCGAATGGCGGGATATACCTCTTTTACCCGCTTAGTGTTTTTCTTTACTTATTATCAGATTATGTATAATGTAAATTCTGTATGCTAAGCAAAGTGTATTTCCAGCCCATCACCCCGGGCGAAAGCAAGGCGTCCGTCTGCCGGAAGGTAACCTTGCTCTGCCAGTCCATCAATCTGAAAAA